>JAKQKW010000284.1 GCA_029560455.1 Candidatus Rifleibacteriota bacterium | reverse complement strand
TGTGACGAAGCTATCCCCTGGGAGTTAGATGATATCATAGAAGTCATATTCTGGGAGGTTTACAACATTGCGGTAGAATGCGATGACCCAGATTTCCTGGATTATCTCGATAAACTTAATGAATAGACCTTTGTCTCCTTTTGAAAGTTTTCAGCTTACCAGTTCCATAAGCTTGCTGAAGCTATCGACCACATCATATTTTACATTTTTCGGATTTATTCTCTGGTTTATTTCGCTGAAAAACTTCCTGGCACATTCGATCTTGGTCTTTTCAATCTCTCGCAATTCAAGAGAAGACATGCTGCCCTTGGTCTCTGCAACAAAGTAAACATGCTTAACCGAACCCTCTTTGAATGAAATTGCCCAGTCAGGGTTGTAGTTGCCAACCGGTGTCGGAATAGAAAACCCACGTGGCAATTTTGCGTAAACCACAACTTCAGTGCTTGTATCCAGCTCTTCAACAAACTTGCGTTCAGTTTTGGAATCAGTGATTACATAATCATAAATATGCCGCTTAAGAGGCTCTCCGGCGTTGTTGAACTCCTGCTTAAGCTGAGCCTCGGTAAAAATATCGATATCATGGGTTTCATTGATAGCATCGTAGCTTAGATGCTCAATCACCACATTCGCTTTCTGTTCCTGAATTATGCGCGTAGTGCCAGAAATAAAGCTCTCAGGATTTGTTTTAAATAAAACGAAAGTCGGACGGGCAATACCAGCAAGTATTGCTGCGATTGTTTTTCTAGTAAGCTGAGTGCCTTCAGCAATCTTCCCGATAAGATCATATTTGACGGTAGAATGAATTGAACGCCGGTTGTATTCAGTAGTTGTCGCCTTAACCTTGAAACTATCACCTGACTCAAGCTGGTCATAAGAAATCTTCTCTGCCTGTTCACCGTTTTGAATAGTATAAATTAAAGGCTCAACTGTCAGCTCTTTGTCGAGGGCAAACACGCATTTCTTGATCAGCTCATTGCTGTCAAATTTAACGCTGTAGACTGCCTTGCGATTAATACGTTCCCAAAGTTCCTTGAATTCTTTTTTCTCGAAATTTGCATTGAGAGAATTAACTTTTTTCGAGCGTTCATCCTCGATTGCCGGAAGTTTGACATCACTATAGACGCTGTCTATCAGCTGAAAAATCTGCTCCTTGTAAGGCTGCAGCTCTTCGGGAAGTTCAGCAAACTCGCCATTTTTGGCCGATTCAATGAAAACAGGGGAAATGTTGTCATTTTCATCGGTATAATCATTTTTTATAAGATATTTGTAAATCTGCCTGGCCATTTGTTGTGTAATTTCAACGTTCGAACCATCACACACCAGAATTTTGCCGGCAAAAAAAGCTTCATTCGCCAATCTCGGTCGAACTGAAAGCGATTCCCTGATATCCTGTTGCAAGCCGCTGACAAAATCCCTGTAGCTCTCGCTTGCAACTACAGTCAGAACATTTATCTGATGAACTGTAGCAAGGTCATCCTGTCTTTCGCCGTGTTGATTCACCGATAGTCTCAGACCTCGCCCAACTTCCTGACGCCTGGAGATTGTATTATCGCTATGTTTCAAGGTGCAGATAACGAAGACGTTAGGGTTATCCCAACCTTCGCGTAGAGCTGAATGTGAAAAAATGAATCTGGTTGGCTCTTTTAATGACAGAAGACGTTCTTTGTCTTTCAAGATAAGGTCGTAGGCATCAGAATCTTCAGTTTCCGTTGTCTTCTTGCCGGTAACAGGGTCAATCATTCTTTTACCGGTTTTATCTATGGCAAAATAGCCATTATGAGTGCGGCCGGCAGCAATTTTGCCGAGATACTTTGCATAATCCTCTGCCAGAAAAAGGTTCTGTTTGACCTCATCCAAGACCTCCCGATATTCTTCTTCAAAGATTTTTGCGTATTCGCCGCCTTCTTCTCCAGAATCTGTATATACACGGTATTTGGCAACTTCGTCTATAAAGAAAAGGGTCAGAACTTTGATTCCCTGATGATATAAAATCTGTTCTTTGTCGAAATGTGCTTTAATTGCTTCTCTGATCTGAATTCTTCTCAGAGCCGTTTCGTTAACATCGCCAACAACTTCGCCGGCATGAATGACGAGGCCATTTGTGAACTCAACCGTATCCGTACCGGCATTAATGTTTGAGATTACAAAACCTTTGTATTGATCGAGACCTTCAGAGAAAACGTGAAGATTATCCCCTTTTTTCAGCCGACGGATCATTCTTTTGATACCGCTTTTTTGCCGTATCTCAAGTTCAATTCTGGCAACGGGAGCCTGCTTAGAAACATCAATGCCTTCAAGAAACAGATAAGAATTTGTACCGGCCAGGCCTTTTATCGAAATACCCCGCACCGCAATTTTCTTGACCAGTTTCTGATTGTAGGCATCAAGAGCGTCGAGCCGGTGAATAGTATTGTGCTGAGTTCTATGAGTTGCAGAATATCTCAGTATGAATAATGGATTAAACTCTTTTAGAGATTCAAGAGTTTTTGCTCCTTCCATTTTCTGCGGCTCATCAAGGATGAGAATTGGCCGATTGGCTTTAATCACATCTATGGGGCGGCGACTTTGAAACTCATCAAGCTCTTCATAAATTCGGCGGTTCTCTTTACCCTTGGCATTAAACGCCTGAATGTTAATAACCATGACGTTTAGACCAGCGTCAGATGAAAAACTCAGGAGGTTATGCGGTTGCTTGGAATTATAAATAAAGAATTTTGCTTTCTTATGATAAATCTCCTGAAAGTGGTCAGCGGTAATTTGCAGTGATTTGAACACCCCTTCTCTGATCGCGATGCTTGGCACTACCACAATAAATTTCGACCAGCCGAACTGACGATTCATTTCAAACATGGTTTTGATATAACAATAGGTTTTACCAGTGCCGGTTTCCATTTCAACATCAAGATTCAGCCTTGACTCCCTGGTTGAAACAAGAGCAGTTGACTGTGGCAGATTCTGCTGCCGCTGCACATTTTGAATGTTTGCAAGAATCTGTTTTTCATTCAAAGCCAGATCGCTGTTTTTGAAGCCAAGATCTTCATAAAGAGTATTTTGCTTCGGCCCGCTGGTTTCTGTAGATTGCGCTCCCAGGTCGATCAGATAACCGATACCAGATGTATTTGGTTGACCTTTGAAACACTCTACAACCGCTTGTACAGCCCTTGTCTGATACGCCTGTTGTTTAAATTTAAGCTTCATTGGTCAACTCCCACTCTTTTTGAGCTTCGGCAAGCTTCTTCTTCAATTCTTCTTTCGAAGGCAGATAAAGCTGGTATTCTGATGCATAAATGTTTGAGTCTTTTGGCAGGGTAAGTTCTACCAGATCATCGTGTTTACTATGGCAGAGCAAAATTCCGACAGTAGGTTTTTCGTCGTCAAGTTTGACATAACGGTCAAAATAATTGACATACATTTGCATCTGACCTAAATCCTGGTGCGTAAGCCGATCACGTTTCAGGTCTATTAAAACGTAGCAACGCAACAGGCGATTGTAGAAAACCAGATCAACATAGAAATGATCATCGTCGAAAGTAAAACGTTTTTGCCGGGCCTCGAACAAAAAACCCTTGCCAAGTTCAAGAAGAAAATGCTCTATCTTGTCTATAATCGCTGATTCCAGCTGATTTTCAGAATAACTGCTGTGTTCCTGTAAGCCAAGAAATTCAAGAATATACGGGCTTTTAAGAATATCGGCAGGTCGGGTTACGACCTGCCCTTTTGCACTCAACTGCTTCATTCCTGCCTTGTCCCGGCTCAGGGCCAGTCGTTCATACAGGCTTGCGCCAATCTGGCGCTTTAGCTCTCTTATTCCCCAGGCATTTTCACGGGCTTCAATTTCGTAGAAACTTCTTTCCTGCTCTGAATTGATCGTCAACAAAACCACATAATGCGACCAGCTTAATGAGAATGATCTGGCAAGTATTGACCAGGACTGCTGCCAGAATGATCCAATTGTGCCTGGTTTTGCCAAATTCCGAGACGCCGTCTCGGATTTCGGCAAATTCCGAGACACTGTCTCGGAATTCAACAATTTTAAAACTTTACTCAACTCATCGCTGTTTGTAACAGAATACTCAATATAAAACTTCCTCATCAGTTCAAGATTGTCGGTGGAGAAACCCTTTCCAAGCTTTTGTCTTAAAGTCTGAGACAATGTCTTAAGCAGATTGCTGCCATATTCGGCCCGATCAGACCCATTTTGCTGGTATTCAACAATATACCAGCCAAACAGCCAGTTTCTTGCCACCAGTGCAATATCTACCGAGCGTGCTGCCTGCATCTGCATCGCAGACTGGGTTTGTTCAAAGAGCTCGACAAGTCGGGAAAAAACCAGTTCATGAGGCAAGGTCTCACAGTTTTCTTCTGCTCGTTTCGTTCTTTTTGGCCGACCGGTAATCTTGTTCACAGTGATTTAACCTCAGTATGAGGACTGATAAGCTTGAAAATCTGTTCAGCGTTGATCTTGGAGCTGTCGTCTTTAAAACCGGAGTCGCGAAAAACCACGCGCAGAGGCTGGCGTCTGGCCAGTTCCTTGCAGAATTCATCGGAGATTTCACCACTTTTGGCAAAACAGGCGGCCAATGCGTTATCGTCAACAAAATAAACCTCGATACCGGCTACCTTTTCTTTTTTAATGGGCAGGCTCAGCTCAACACCCCAGTCAAGCAAAACCTGGAACAGCAAGTCTTCTGAATTTCGGTCAGGCTTGATGTTGTCGACGGCAAAGTTAAGAGTATCCTGCTTTGCAGTATCAGCAGTGTAATAAACATCTGCCAGATTGCTTGAATCAACCTTCAAAACCCGAAAGCCAATATCAAGCTCTTTTGTCGTCAAAGGGTTCTCTTCTTTGATCTTTTTGCCTGCCCGGCGAATACGCTCTTTACTGATTTCAGCGATGGTTTTATAGCCTGCCTTGAAGGCTTCTGACTTTTCATCACAGATCTCAGGAAGCTGAACCATTATAAACTTGCGACTACCCTGATCCTCAGCATTAAGCTGCATCACAGAGTGAGCAGTGGTAGCAGAACCAGCAAAGAAATCTAAAACCAAGTCGGCTTCACGAGTAGACTGCTCCAAACAATATTTTATAAGACCTATTGGTTTGGGGGTATCGAAACATTTTTTTATCATAAGCTCTTTTAGTTCTAGTGATCCACTTTCATTGGCAAATTCAGAACCAATCCATATCGTCTTAGGCTTAATTCTCTTACCACCGCCGTCCCCGTCAGCAAAATCTATTTGAAAAACATCTAACCGCCCTTCTTTACCAACAGCTTTACATACCAACTCACTTAACCTCTCTTGGGCGGTATCTTTCCCCCATCTCCATCGGCCTTCCTCACCTGAAGATAAGAAAGGAAAAATTTCAGTAGAATGCTCTTTGTTTTTTTCCAAACTAACTGTTCCTTTTTTCGGATCACCGAAAAATGGATAAAACATGTTAGGTCTATCAACTCTTCTAGAGCTATCACCCCTTTTTCTAAGACCTAATAATCTATATCTCCTACCATCTTCAAATATTTCTGGGTAATCATTAAGATATTCTTCTGGCAATTGCACTCCAAATGTTGAAAATTCATTTTTTTGGTAGGCTAACAAATAGTTATGAGCTGTAGCATAATGCTTGTCATCGCTTCTCCCTTTTAGATTGCTTACTACTGCAATATGACCGATTCCATTTTCTGCACCAAAAATTTCATCACAAATCTTAGCTAAATTACTAACTTCACACTCATCAATACTAATAAAAACGATTCCGTCATCTCTTAATAAGTTCCGGGCTAACCGAAGTCTTGAATAAATTAACCCAAGCCACTTTGAATGAAATCTACCTTCAGAAACCAAATTCGGTATAAGTCTATTTCCATCATTGTCTTTTTGGCCTGATTCAAGTAGAAATTCATCCGCTGAAGCGGCGAATTTATCGGAATATATGAAATCTTTGCCGGTATTATAAGGCGGATCGATGTAGATCATCTTGATCTTGCCGAGGTAATTTTCCTGCAAGAGTTTGAGAGCATCAAGATTGTCACCTTCGATAAAAAGATTCTGAGTAGTATCGAAATCGACACTTTCTTCGCGACAGGGGCGAAGAGTTTTGGCGATGGGTGCATTGGCAGCCAGCAGGGCCTCGCGTTTGCCGGGCCAGTTGAGATGGTAGCGTTCCTGTGGCCCTTCAACGATAACTTCTGAAAGTTCCTGGCGCAGTTGATCAAAATCAACCGTAAACCGCAGCCTGCCACTTTTATCATGTGCCTCAGTAACACAGCCTGGAAACAATTCACGGATTTTTGCAATGTTTTCCTGGGTAAGATCGGGTGAGTGCATTTTCAATTTTTCCATGATTGTGTTCCTTTATCCTTGTGGTCTGGTCAGATCAGCTATTAAATTTTTCAGCAGGCGAATTTCTGCATTTATGACAACTTTACGGTTAAACTGCTTTTCTTTGTACAGCCGAGCCTCAAGCCTGGCAATTTCCTTTTCTTTGGCCTGAATCAACTCGCGCCTGCTTATACGACTTTCGATATCATCGTCAGGCAAAGGTTCGACAGAAACAAGCCTGGAAATCATTCTTTCATACAGTTCTTCAAGATTGAACAGAACCGGTAAAGGTTTTCGTTCAGCTTTAATCGGCAGCCATTCAGTGGCAAAGTAGCTGCTCAAAACCCGTTTTTTCGAATCTGCCTCGCTGATTCGCTTATAGGCGGCAACCAGCTTAAATTTTTCTTCGAAAAAGAGTTCAAATATTATCGGCAACGGAATTGCCTTGTCAATGCAGGCCAAAAAATCAGTGCTGTGATCAGAGTCTTTGAGATGAACATTGAAAATTTCGATCTCTGGAACTGCTTCGGTGCCTGCTATATTTATAGTTTCTGGGGCCAGCTTGTAAGCCCAGACAATCTTTTCAACCTTGCGAATGAAGTCTTCTTTGACTGCTGCACCAGGATTCGCCTTTTCGTAAATCTTGCTTTTAGGCAGAACCCGGCCAAAAAAGGCATTCTTGGGGTAGTCGAACAGTTCCATTTTATCGGCACTCCTGGATTACCAGAAAAGCCACCAGTTCAAAATCATCGAGCCCGGTAATGGTATTGGTCAGCGCACTGGTCGGACCTCCAGAAAACAGACTGTCGATATCCTTTTCTTCTTTAACCTGAACCATCGATCTGATAGCCGCGCCGAGCAGGTCTGAAAAAACCTTCATGTCACGACCTTCATCGGTAAAATCATTAAAGATTCTGCAAACCTGGCTTATTGGCTCAGATTGACCTTTACAGCTGGTTCTAACCAGATCGAGAAGTTTTTTTACCTCGGTATGGTCTGCGATAATTCGGCCATCATTGGCTATATAAACCAGATAGAAAGGGTGCAAACGATTGTGCTGATTGATGTTGATATTTTCATTAAGATTTCTGAGAGTGAAAATAACGCCCGGTTTCAACCCAAGCCCCGAGTTGGCCGGAACTACAGCATGCAAACCCTTGGGGGCAAGCTCAAGGTCGCCGTGCTGTTTAACGTAATTCAGCAGATCCATTCTGAAGTCATTTAACCCGAGATCGGTTATTGAAACACCGGTCTTAAGATCTTCGAGTTCTATCACTTCTTCCTGCAGCCGGCGTAATTGTTCCTTACGATAAGCGACTTCACTGCTCTTAGCCGTAAGCAGGTTGTCATCGCCGGTCGCGCTTACGTCTGCAATCATCATGCGATTTTCGACACGTTCTTTAAGGTTGATATATTCATCGAGAGATATATCCGGCCAGTAGTTAACGAGCTGAATCACCTGGTTTTTAGAGCCAATGCGGTCAATTCGCCCAAAACGCTGAATAATACGCACCGGATTCCAATGAATGTCGTAATTGATCAGATAATCACAATCCTGAAGGTTCTGTCCTTCAGAAATGCAGTCTGTGCCAATCAGAAAAGTAAGTTCTTCTGGCTCTTGCGGCAAAATGAGCGCTTTTTCTTTTGAAACCGGTGAAAAAAGCGTGAGAACTGACTGAAAGTCGTAGCTCTTTTTAAGAGTCGATCTGGGTGCATCTTTTCCGGTTACTTTGCCGGTATGTAACCCCTTAGGTTTGAAAACAGGGGCCAGATTCTCGAAAAGATAATCGGCGGTATCTGCAAAAGCCGTAAAAATAAGAACCTTCTTGTTTTTCTGGTTGATCGGTTTCTCACTTTTATTAAGAATCAGGCTCAACAGATGCTGTAATTTACTGTCATCGGCTGGCTTAACTTTGTTCATCGAAGCAAGCAGATCATCGATAATTGCAAGATCGCCATTCAAATCATTTTGCCATGAAGGCAGATCCATGTCGGCAAGGCTGATTTTTACCTTGCCACCGATTTCATAATCGTCAAAAAACGGAAGATCGTCTTCATCTGCTTCCAAGGCCTCAAGTCGATCAGTGAGGTCGACCACTCCTCCCTTTCCGTCTTTTTTGAAATCATCAATCCTGGCGAGCATTGCTGAATAGTTTTTGTGCAAACCACCCAGCGTGAGCCTGAAAGATTGAACCGAGCTTTCGAGACGTTTGAGAAGGTTCGTTGTCATGAGGGCCTGCAGGCTTCTTTCGCGGTCAGCCTGCTTCAGCCTGCCTTTGCCACCATCTACATGAGTGTCATAACGATCTTCATACTTTCTCAACCGGCTGGGCAGTATATAGCTTATCGGGGCATAAACAGACAACTTCAACAATGAGAGGCGGGTGAAAATTTCATTGAAATCATAAACATCATCGCGGTCTGTCAATGAGCAATGAAAAGAAAGCGGCTTCAGGCGCTCAGGGAATTCACCAATGTCTTTAGTGTCATAAAAGGTCTGAATATGCTTGCGCGACCTGGCAATCGTGACACTGTCGAGGAGCTCAAAAAAATCAAACTCAAGAGAATCAAGAATGGCTTTTGCGGTTCTTTTTTCTATAGGGAGCCTGGCCCATTGGTTAAAAGCGACCTGGGCTCTGCGAAAAATATCTTCAACACTTTTTCTGCTTTTCAGGAGCCTGCTCAGGTTTTCGGAGTCGCCTTCGTAAGCCAGAGCCAGCTGGTTGCGCAGATCGTTGAAACGATTGTTAACAGGAGTTGCCGAAAGCATAAGCACCTTGGTTTTGACACCGCCGCGAATCACCTTGTTCATCAGCTTCTGATAACGCGTTTCGTGATCTTTGAAAGCGTCGTTATTGCGAAAGTTATGCGATTCATCAATAACGACCAGATCATAATTATTCCAGTTAACCCGATTAAGGGGAATACCGAAAGATTCACCGGATTCTCTTGAAAGATCAGTGTGACACAGAACATCATAGCTAAAGCGGTCTTTGGCAAAAATGTTGGTTTTAAGATTGCTATTGTAGTTCAACCAGTTATCTGCGAGCTTTTTAGGGCATAAAACCAGAACGGCACGATTACGAAGCTCATAATACTTGACTACGGCCAGAGCGGTAAAAGTTTTACCAAGACCGACGCTGTCAGCAAGAATGCAGCCGTTGTAGGTTTCAAGCTTGTTAATAATACCGATAGCCGCGTCACGCTGAAAATTGAAGAGCTTTTTCCAGACAAGAGTGTCAAGATACCCGGTTTTTTCGTTTGGCAGAACATCTTCATCGATATCGGTCAAGAATTCTTTGAATATGTTATACAGCATCAGGAAATAGATTTTTTCTGGCGAATTTTCCTGATATACCGACGAAATGTGATCACAGATGGCAGTTGTAACATCTTCGAGCTTCTCTGAGTCGTTCCAGATCTGATCGAACAATTGCAGATAAGTACCGGTAAAAGTATTCTCGTCGAAACGATTTATAATATTCGACACAGCATTACCGCGCTGATAGCCGAGATCAACTGCAGTAAAACCGTGCAGCGGCATATACGCCAGATCATGCCCACTGTTCTGAACACAAGCGAACTGCTGCATCGGAGAACTGGTTTTGTTTGATCTGAAAGATGCCTTTTTTCGCAACCATTCGGCACATTCGCGAGCAACTGCTTTCTGGGTCAGCTGATTACGAAGTTTAATCTCAAATTCTGAGCCATAAAGACTTCTTTCGCGATTTGCCTTGGGAATGAAGAACTCCCGTTTTTCTTTGCGAATTTTGTCTGTTACTTCGTTGGCAACAAATGTGGGGGAAGTAAAGATAAACTGCAGACTGTCTATTTTCGATAACTCAGCTTTGAGAGCTTCATAAGCATAAATTGAAAAACAGGATGCCGCAATCTTAAGTCTTGTCTTTGCTTTCAAGCTACCCTTAAGATCATCCCCCAAAAGTTCGTTGATGCCATCTATAATTTTCATCAGACTGAATCCCCGCGAAACAGTTGTCAGATTTTTCAAAGCTTATAATACATTACAGGGCTATTGATCTTGCAAGCAATTCCCCTGCAGGCTCTCAAAATAGCCCAATGAAAAATTGTTGTCAAATGACTTTTCCTGAATAACCGTTAATCACAGAAATTTCCGGTTATTCAGGAAAAGCTTATAAAAAGGGCTTATGAGTTACATTAGGCAGAACTGCGGGCTGTTATCTTTCGAGATCGTAATTGCCCAATCCTGAAGCAAAGGGGCATAGTAGGTTGTCAACCGGCCAGACCAGACCTGCCTGTCGTTCGGTTATGAAAGCGGCAAGAACGTATTTGTAATTTCCGCAATAATTCTGAATCGAGTTCCAGGTTTGCTCTGGGCTCTTATTCACTGTTTTTGTCAAATGGGTCAGGGCGATGATTACTTCAATTAAATCATCCTCAAAAATATTGGCATCACTCAACATGGAGTGAACATCAACTTCAGAAGGGTTTGATGAAGTTTTTACATTGAATTGGTCTCTCGGGTAAGGATGGCTGTGGAAGGTTCCGAGAAACTGATACATCGGCACCGATTCGACGATTGATCTAATCTTCTCGAAATGATGCCCGGATGGAGTAACACTGGAATCATTTTTTTCCATCAATACCTGCAGAGGCACGGCGAGAGTCACATTGTAAAAGGTCTTATCACCCTTCTGTGATTTCTGACCAAACAAAAGGCCATAGACTTCACCCTCATTAAAAGAATTTCGCGGCTTTTTGCCGCCCTCGTATTTCGACGGGAACGACTCAATAGCGCCAATAAGAATAGAAAGAAACGCATTCTCGCCAACGTGAACCACCGCATTACCTTTTTCCATAAACCTCTCCTTTGTTAAATTGAAAATATAAAAACCAATTACCAGGAATCTTGACTCTAAGCTTCTAAACACGCCGTTAGATCTAACCTAACTGATCTGCCATTGCCGAGAACCTTTTCTAACTCTCTTTTTTGTCTTAACGGTCTTTTTACACAACGCCTTGAAGACATTCTCATGCATTTGTTTGAGAGCTACAGCAAAGTAACCCTTCGGATTGTTTTCTGGATCTTCTTCAATTGGAAATTTATACAATAGTACCTTGCCGGCTTCCAAAGCATCGATTGTTGGGTCAGGCCTGCTATCAGGCTTTGCATGCAATGACGGAAATTTTAACAGCATCGCGCCAACTTTTATCTTTTCTGTCCTGGCAAGCCCGCCCAGAGCGACCATTATTTCGCTGGTAAATTTATCAGCCGGGTTGCCGATCATCACATTGACTTTGCCAGGCTTAAGACAGGCCTTGAGAACAGCGCTTTCGCGTCTGATTATTGCAGCAATTACCCGCCGATCAGGCGGGGGTTGGGTTGAATCGAGAAGCACAGGAACTGGTTCAATCATTGTCTCTCTTGTCAGATAGGTGAAGCGATCAGTTACCAGATGAAAATCCCATATTTTTGCATATTCAGACGGTATGGTGTTTAAAAAATCGATGCCGCAACCGTTGATGATGATCAGATTAAGATTTCTGCCAACGTTTTTGCCGATCTCTGGCGCCGGGGCTTTTGCCCATGGCCAGCCATTGACATTCTGGTTAATGCTTGCCGCGAATTCATATTCTGAGCCGGAAACAACCATATTGGTTATGTTTTTGGAACCTGTTCTGGCGAGACAGGCGCCGATTCTATCAGGTTCTGCCAGTATGCCGAAAACAAAACTGATGGTGCCCGCAAACTGCTCAACGGATGGCAATTTCTGCAAAAGGTTTTTCCATTGGAGATCCCATTCTTTTGCGTCAGTCTGGTTATGGGTAATATGCAGAACTATCTCTGGTCTGAATGCTGACGCCTGGTCGCAAAAGCTCTTCTGAGCCTGTTTGAGAGCCGGCCCTGCAAAATGCTTGATCCGGTAGTTGAAAAAATCGAGTTCATAATCATTGACGATCATCACCCGCTTGCCGGCTAATGTCAGGAAATGGTCATCTGTAGTATTTGCAAAGATCTGCTTTCTGCTGCTGGCGCGTCTGTAGGAATTGCCCAGAACGCTGATCGAAAAATCGGCTGTGTTGATGCAAACCACGAGTTTGCCGAATTTTCTTAATCTCTGACGAGGAAAGATGTTCCAGTATTCGCCCATGTTCACGCCGCAAACAAAGACAGAACAAAGCTTCTTCAGACTTTTTTTAACATCAGGGTTCAAAAAAACGCTCCAACAGGAACGTTTTCACATCCTTTTTCATGAAAAGGAGCCTGTCTTCGTCATCCCATCCATCATCTTCTTCGTTGCTGTAATAGCTGAAATTGAAAAAATTACTGCAGGCTGCCAGAAAAGTCTGTTTCTTCTGAGAAATCCCGGCCAGTTTTACAATCATTTCCTGCGCTTCGGAAAGCTTTGCGTCCCAGTGGGAATTAATCACAATACGACCGATACGAGCTGTTTTTACCATCTCAAACTCCTTCACAATAGCAAAATTGCCGGCATTTTTTCATTGCCGGGTCAGAACATCCTGATTGGGAGCCATTTCCTCTAACTTCATTATAGCATTTTTTCGAAAAAAGCGGAAGTAAATTCAGCCACAAAACACCAGAATTAATGCTAATTTTAGGTATCTAAAAATTGCTAACTCCGTGCATAAAAATTTCACATAAGATGGTGTCATACTTTTGTGCAGACTAGCGCTGCAAACCACGATAAAAACAGGCAAACAAAGGAGTTGACTTTATACTTTTTTGCAGTACCACTAAACTTTGTGAAAAATTCGACTTAAAACAGCAAGCCCCCCGAAGGCCGTTAGCCTTCGGGGGGCTGCGTTTTTACGATATCATTTATAGGCGACTGGACTAAAGCATTTTCCATTGTTCGCAGAACTGGCTGAGAGGGCAATATACTTCACACCTGATTTTGCCCAAATGCAAAAAGGCGACCGTTAAGGTCGCCTTTGAGCTCCCGAGCAGGGATTTGAACCCCGGACCAATCGGTTAACAGCCGATTGCTCTACCACTGAGCTACTCGGGATCGTTCGTTTCCGAACAAAATGGATTATACAACAACCCGTGGGGGGTGTGCAACTACTTTTTTAAAAATTTTCGAGATTTTCGCGATGCACTTCGGCGAAGCGGGCGCGGGCCTGCATCAGATGTGCGAGACTGCCGGGCAGATTGGCGCGGCTTTCGGCGAGTTCGTCGGCGCTGAAGGTGTCGGCCAGATAAGTGGCGAGAGATTCTTCGCAGCCGGCGGGGTAAGAGTCACCCTGAATGATCTTTTCGAGAGTGCCGAGGCGGGCAGCGACTGTCGCGGCACTGGCGGGCACCGAAGTTCTGAAAACAACCAGCAGGTTTTTCCCTGACCATTTCATGGACTTGCGGGTGATCGAAAGCTTTACACAATAGAATTCTTCGACCTGGGTAATCTCGCAGGTCTTCTTCAGCGGCACGCCCCAGAAGGTGTCGATGACTTCGACGCGGGCAGCGACAGCCGATGGCCACATCTTGACCGGAATATAGGCAGTTATGCCATAGTGATCAGACGGAAAACCGTATTGCTCTTTGCGGACATAGGCAGCGTCGATTGGGCGCTCATTGTGATCGACCACGTGAATGTTGCGCTCGAGATCCTGCATGACCAGATCGATCTTGTAAAAAGTCTGATTTTCGCGAATCGGCAGGCGGTAGGTCAGCGACTGGTAGCCGGCGGCAAGCGCCTCGACCAGAATCGTCGCCTTGTCGTAGCGGTAGAGATTGACCTTGATGCCGGCAATCAGGTTCATGGCGGCATTGCGCACCGTCACGTCGACCCGGTAATCGCCGATCTGATAGGGAAAAGCCTGAAGCATGCCGGCAACCATGACCAGCGCAGCAACAAGAACAAGCCTGGCAATTTTTCTCAGATAGATTTGCATACCTTAATAATCTATCCAGACACAGATCAATACAAGTTACATAAAATCGCGCTTCCCCTACCCTTCACAAACTCACTAATACAGAACCGCCGCCATAAAGCGCACGACTGTGCGTTACATTTTTTATGCATGTTTCCGGTACATTTTCACAAGGCGGTGTTATTTTGGTGCAAATCCTCTTAAATTGCTGCAGACGCATGATTGACGAAAATTTTGCGGTATGCTAGTCTTGGCAGATGTAACGGCTTTTTGAGTGCCCCGCCAAGGCTGCAACCAGACGAAAGAACACGAAAAGGCGAGGCACCGGCAGCGAGAAAATTTTATCGGATTCAAGAAAGGAACCCTGTTGACATGACCACCGAGCAGAAAATCTATTATACCAAGACTGACGAAGCTCCGGCCCTGGCCACCGTTTCTCTTCTTCCCATCATCGAAACCTTCGCCGCACCGGCAGGCATTAAAACGGAACTGCGAGATATCTCGCTTGCAGGCCGCATTCTTGCCAGCTTTCCCGAAAACCTGACTCCCGAACAGCGCCAAAGCGACGATCTGGCTTTTCTCGGTAACCTTGCCAACCGGCCCGAAGCCAACATTATCAAGCTTCCGAATATTTCTGCCTCGATTCCGCAGCTGACCGCCGCGATCAAAGAGCTCCAGGATCAGGGTTTCAAGGTTCCGGAATACCCGGTTGAACCGAAAAACGAGCAGGAAAAAGAAATCAAGGCCCGCTACGCCAAAATACTTGGCAGCGCCGTTAACCCGGTTCTGCGCGAAGGCAACTCTGACCGCCGCGTTGCCGACCCGGTCAAAGACTATGCCCGCAAGCACCCCCATTCGATGGGCACCTGGACCAAAGATTCAAAATGCCACGTTGCACACATGAACGCCAAAGACTTTTTTGACAGCGAAAAGTCGGTCATCGTCGAAAAGCCCGGCCATGTCAAAATCATGTTTATCGGCAAAGACGGCCTTGAAACCGTTCTCAAGGAAAAAGTCACCCTCGAAGCCGGTGAAGTCATCGACGCCGCAACCATGAACGTCAAAGCTCTGCGCAAATTCATCGCCCTCGAAATTGCCGATGCCAAAGAAAAGGGCGTTCTTTTCTCGGTTCACCTCAAAGCGACGATGATGAAGATTTCTGACCCGATCATGTTCGGTCATGTTCTCAGCGTCTTCTTCAAAGACGTTTTTGAAAAGCACGCCGCCACCTTCAAAAGCCTGGGTTTCAACCCGAACAACGGCCTTGGCGAACTTTACGAAAAAATCAAAGCCCTGCCGGCCGAACAGCAGACCGCCATTCAGCACGACATCGAAGAAACCCTGAAAAAACAGCCTGAACTGGCAATGGTCAACTCAGACAAGGGCATTACCAACCTGCATGTTCCGAGCGATGTCATCATCGACGCATCAATGCCCGCAGCCATTCGTGCCGGCGGCAAAATGTACGGCGTCGACGGCAAGCTCTACGACATGAAAGCTGTTATTCCTGACCGCTCATACGCACGTATCTACCAGGCCACCATCGACTTCTGCAAAGAAAATGGCGCCTTCGACCCGCGCACCATGGGCAGCGTTGCCAATATCGGCCTCATGGCCCAGAAAGCCGAAGAATACGGCTCACACGACAAAACCTTCGAAATTTACGGCGACGGCATCGTGCGCGTCATCGATCAGGACGGCAAGTCTGTTTTCGAACACCATGTCGAACATGGCGACATCTGGCGCATGTGCCAGACCAAAGACCTGCCGATCCGCGACTGGGTCAAACTGGCCGTCAGCCGCGCCCGCATCACCGGCACCCCGGCTTATTTCTGGCTCACAGAAGAACGCGCCCATGACCGCAGCCTGATTAAAAAAGTTCGCGATTACCTGAAAGATCACGATACCAACGGTCTCGACATTCAGATCATGGCCCCGAGCAAAGCTATCGTCGCCAGCATGAAGCGCTCAAAAGAAGGCAAAGACACAATTTCGGTAACCGGAAACGTACTGCGCGACTATCTGACCGACCTGTTCCCGATTCTCGAACTGGGCACCAGCGCCAAAATGCTGTCGATCGTACCGCTGCTCAACGGCGGCGGCCTTTATGAAACCGGTGCCGGCGGCTCAGCCCCGAAACATGTGCAGCAATTTGTCGAAGAAGGTCACCTGCGCTGGGATTCCCTCGGTGAATTTCTGGCTCTTGGCGTATCACTCGAAGATTTCGGCCGCCGCAACAACAACAAAAAAGCTGAAGTGCTTGCCAAAGGCCTTAACGACGCCATCGGCAAAGTTCTTGAAAACAACATCGCTCCGTCGCGAGATGCCAAAGCCGGCATCGATAACCGCGGCACCCACGTGTATCTGGCACGCTACTGGGCCGAAGCCATGGCCGCCCAGAACAACGACAAACAGCTGAAAGAACGCTTTACCTCTCTCGCAGCCAAACTTGTTGAAAAACACGACACCATTCTTGCCGAAATCAATTCGGCCCGCGACAAGGCTCTCGATATCGGCGGCTACTACCGCCCCGAAACCAGAAAAGTAACCCAGGCGATGCGCCCCAGCCAGACTTTCAATAAGATTCTTGAAGAATTTGTGGCCGCAAAACCCGCCGAAAAGTGTGCCACTACCGGCGCCTGACCTATCAGACCTCACAAAATCCCGTCGCCCAGTGCGGCGGGATTTTTTTATCGGTGAATGCCTGGATGGCGAAGTTCAAATCAGAAGGGATTTGTGGTAAGCTTCAAATGTAGTTTCAAATCACAAATTCGTCCGCGAAACACCTGAGCGGGCAATTTCACGGGGTTAATAATGCTGTACACAGCTCTGTTTTTCATAGTTCTGCTGCTGATTTCGGCCATTTTTTCCGGCACGGAAACCGCAATCACTTCGGTAAACGAAATCAGCCTTTCGTCGGTTCAGGGCGGCAGCGGCAGGCGCCAGAAGATCGTCACCGAACTGGTTAAGGACAAAAGATCGGTAATTGCGGCGATACTCGTCGGCAACAACATCGTAAACACGGTTCTGGCAGTTTACGCCGGGGTTTTCTTCGATCAGGTGTTCGTTGAAACCGGCATGCTCAGCGAAAAAATAGCGCCGATGGTCGCTTCGGTAATCACGATCGTCTTTCTGCTCATTTTTGGTGAGATTGTGCCCAAACACCTTGGCGTCACCTTCGCCAAAGCCTGGACCTACGTCATCGCCTACCCGCTCTGGGCAATTGTTAAAGTTCTGCAGCCGGTGACCTGGATAATGGATGTTGTCAGCCGCATGCTTTTAAAAATGCTTCCTTTCAAAGGTGATGAAAACGCCCCGACAATCCAGGAAATCCTGCTGATGGCCAAAATCAGCGAAAAGGCCGGGCATATCGACTCGCTCGAGCGCAAGCTCATGTCGAGGTCGAGCCGCTTCAACGACCTGCTGGCATGCGAGGTCATGATTCCCCGCAACCTCGTCAAGGGGGTTCCGATCGATATCAAGCTCAACGACCTGATCGAAGTCTTCAGGGAAGACATGTACTCGCGGGTTCCGGTTTATAAAGACGATATCGACCAGATCATCGGGGTTTTCAACTTCAAGGAACTTTTCAAAATCAACCAGACGAATCCTGACGACTTCTCGATCGGCAGAATGATGCTCAAGCCCCTTTATGTTCCGGAAAATGTGGCGATAGGTGAACTGCTCGAGCGCATGAAGCTCAAGCGAACCCACATGGCGGTCGTCGTCGATGAATTCGGCTCAACTACCGGTATCATAACCATGGAAGACATCGTCGAACGTCTGTTTGGCCTGATTGGCGACGAATACGACGTTGAAGAACCGGTAGTGCTCAAAAACAACGAAACCGGCGAAGTCGAAGTGGCCGGAACCATCTCGCTGCAGGATCTCAGTGCCATGCTGCAGACAGATTTCCCGGAAGAAGTCAGGCGCACAGTCACCACTCTCAATGGCTTTCTTACATGGCTGAAGGGTGATTTTCCGAGAAAGAAGGAAAAGATTCACTGGGAAAAATTCACCTTCAGAGTCAAGGAAGTCGATGGGCACCGCGCCGAAAAAGTCGTCATCAAAAAGAAAGACTAATTGTTCAGCTGCGTAAAGCCTGCGGTTTTGCGGCGGGTATAGCGATAAAGCGCGAGCAACCCGAGCCCTTTCATGCAGGTGGTAAGGCTGATGGCCCACCAGATGCCTGAAATCCCCATGCCGAAATAATAAGCGAGCAGCCAGGCCAGCGGCACGCGCCCGACTGTGCACGGAATCGTGATGAAAAGCGTCGGGTAAGTGATGCCGAGGCCGGTGAAGATGCCACCGATGACCATTTCCCAAGCCATGAAAATTTCGAGCAGACCGATGATAAAAAGATAATCGGCGCCGTAGGAAATCAGCAACGGATCATCGCTGAGCAGGCCAACCAGCTGGTGCGGGAAAATCAGAAAAAGAACGAGAAACGGCAGCAGAATCAGGGTGGCAGAGCGCAGGCCCGCAATCAGAATGCCGTCAATGCGGTCGTGTTCGCGGCGCCCGACCGAATAACCAGTCAGCGAGGTCATCGCAATACCAAAGGCAATCGAAGTGAAATACGGAAAGCTTTCGATACGGTGGCAGATACCGACAGCAGAGAGCGGTGTCATGCCAAACGGCGTGATCAGGCGGGTAAGAAACGGGTAAACAATCGACCAGACCCACGAGGTCGCGGCATTGGGCAGACCGATTCTGATGATTTTGCGATAATAAAAGGTGCGAAATCTGAAAAAACTCAGCAGTGGCGGAATATAATTGCGACGGCGCAGAATGGCGCCACGCATAATCAGCGACAGCACGTGGCTGATGACGGTCGCCCAGGCGGCGCCGGCAGCGCCCATGGCCGGGAAACCCCACCAGCCGAACATCATCACCGGGTCGAGAATCATATTGGCAATAAGACAGATGATCATTATGCCGTTACTGATGCGGTTGTCGCCATAGGCATTGAAGACATTTCCGGACAGCATATCGAGAAATATCAGCGGAAACCCGAGAAGAATGATATAAAAATACTCGACTGCGAGCGCGGCCGTGTCTGGTTCAAGACCCATCCAGGCGAAAGGCCGGTCAAGATAAGGCAGAAACAAAAACGTTATCAGGGCAGCAAGCAGCAGGCTGAGCCAGGAAGACTGCACGATGGCTTCCCAGGCGCGGCGGCGGCGACCGGCGCCGTGAAACTGTGCAACCAGCGACGAGCAACCGGCACCGGTAATCTGCATGATCGAATAAAGCGACCAGACGATAAAACCGGCAGAGGCAACGCCGGCGACGGCACGGGTGCCGAGCTTTTCGATCCAGTAGATGTCGATGATATCGAAGGCAATCAGGCCAAGAAAGCCGCCGATTGCAGGCAGCGAAATATTGAAAACTCTTTTATAGACAGCCGTATCAATTGCCTGCATCGTTGTTGAGCCGTATCCTTGCCGCAGAGATTACCGGCATTGAATAATAAACAAACAGCTAAACCGGGCCTTGTCTGAAAATAATTCAACTTTCGATCTGCTGTAACTGAATTGTCGCAAGCCGGGGTTGAATTATAGCCTTTCCGGTCAAAAAAGGCACGAAAAAAATCCGGCCACGGGGGCCGGATTTGCTTTTTAAATCTAACTTCAGCGCGCGGTCAGAACGATTCGGCGCAGTCGGTGATTTTGACCTTTTCAGAGACGATGTATGAGGGCACTGCGAAGGCCACGGGCGAGCGGCGGCCATAGGTGTTCGACAGGTTAACCGATTCGGCTTCTTTCGAAATCTTCACGATTTTGCCAAACACGCTCTGGAAAGTATCGGTAATACGCGACGAGAAAATCGGCCCGACGACCTTGCCGTTTTCGATCAGCACGGCATTGAAGCGTGAGCTGCCGGTAAAAATACCTTTGCTGGCATTCGGAATATTGAGGTAATGCAGCGCCGGAATATAAAGCACTTTGCCCATGCCCTTAACGGCTTCGAGCAGATCTTGTGAATCATTGCCGGTCTGCATGGTGACGCTGAGCGAACCACCTGTGTGACCGGTGAGCGGGCGCCCGTATTTGGCGCAGGTCGAACTGTCATACATCAGGTTCTGCAGCTTGCCCTTCTCGACGATCGGCCAGGTCTGGCGGGTTTTGCCAGAAAAGTCGAAACCGAAGCGGTAGGTAAGATCGTTGGCCGGTTCGTCGACGATGGTGACGTTGTCGCCGAGCACCTTGTCGCCCTTCACATATTTGGCAGTCCAACCCTGTTTTTCTTCGTATGAGCGACCGAAGAATCCGGTCCAGCAGGCCATTTCAAGCACTTCAGCGACCGCATCGCTGCCGAGAGCAACGGTGTATTCGCCCGGCTCGATCTGGGTTCCGGCGTGGTTTTCATAGACCGGGAGCAGTTCTTTGAAGTCTTTGATGATCTTTTCGACCTTGAAGTCGTTGAGACGCCAGCCGGTGGCACCCTGGCGCAGTTCCCATTTCTTTTCGGGGTGCTTGAGCACGATGTTGAATGCCTGGTCGGTGCCGAGATGGTGCACGCAGAGGTCATTGGCAGTCGAGGTCATGAAGAATTCGACCGAACCGCTCGACCACGAGCCTGAAAAATTATACTGCTGGCCGACTTCAGTGAAAATCCGCTGATAGGCATCAGCCTTGAATGCCGGGTCTACGGTTTCAAGCGCCTTGTCATACTGACTGTCTTCGCTGATAGCCTTCTCGACCTTGTCAGGAATCGGCTGATAAGCTTTTTCGCTGGCGACTTCAGCTTTGCTGACGGCGATCTGAAGAGCCTTTTCGACGTATTCTTCAGAAACAACATCACCCATCTGGGTGTGAATGCCGGTGCGGCGCCCGTTGATCACTTCGATATCGAGGCGGGTCAGCGCTTCTGAGGTGTTGAGCGACACAGAATTATTGCCAATGCGCATCAGGTGGCTTTTTTCGCTGTGCAGAATGAAAGTGGCGGTAATACCACGGGCGGTGGCACGGCTTCTGACGGCGCAGATCATTTCATGTGCGGGTGACTTTTTCATGCTGTTACTTCCTTTCGCCGGTGATTACGTTGTCAAAGCGCACGACGGGTATGCCATGACCGAGCTGCATGACCTGATTCGGCTCACCCTTGCCGCAGTTGTCGACCTGCCAGACTTTCCAGGTCGAGGCGTCACCGACGGCCGACAGCGAATTATAGAATTCAACGGTATGCCCCTGATAGGTCGGGTTGCGCAGAATGCGGGTCTTTTTGCCGTCTTTCACTTCCCAGGCGATTTCGCAGCCGAAATGGAAATGTTCGCGGTTCGAGCCGATCGACCACGAAACCGGGTTGTCGAGCACGATACCGTCTTTGGTCGAGGCGATGATATCTTCAAGAGTGCCGTCTTTACCGGGAAGAATGTTAACGTTAGTCATGCGGTCGATCGGAGCCCGGTAAAATGCGGTTGCGCGTGCGGCGCCGCCGCTTTCGGTGAAGATGGTGCGGCCGGCCTTCTGGTTTGCTTCGTCAACCATGGCGCGTGAGCTGAGCGCGTTTACGAGAACGCCCTTGTCGATCAACAGATAATCGCGTTCGGGTGACCCTTCATCGTCGAAACCGAACGAGCCTGGCGAGTTTTCGATACCGCCGAAGGCACTGACCGAAAGCTTGTCGCTGCCGTATTTAAGTTTGCCGAAAGAATCGAGATTAACGAACGAACCGCCGGCATAAGAGAGTTCATAGCCGAGAATGCGGTCGAGTTCGAGCGGGTGACCGATGGTTTCATGCACCTGCAGAAAGCCCTGGCCGGGCAGCAGAATTACTGAACGTCGGCCGTATTCAAGGGCATCGGCTTTGATCAGCTGGCCGAGTTCGTCTTTGATGCGTTCGGCATGACCGCTGAAAAGTGCCGGGTCGGTGAGCATTTCATAGCCACGGGTGCCTTTGCCGGTGGTGAAGAGTTCCTGACTGCGGCGCTGCATCTGACCGTCGCTGTCAAGAGCCATGATCATCATTTTGCCAAAGACGTTGCGCAGTTTGCGCTCAACTTCGGTGCCCTCGCTGTTGAAGAAATAGATATTCTTTTTCTGGAATTCAGCGTAAACGTAGCGCTTGATGATCCAGTCTTCTTTGAGACGTGCATCGATGGCGCCGAGAAAATCGAGTTTTTCTTTAAGGCTGACGGTGAAAGGGTCCTGCTTGATGGGCGAAGAGAAGACACCGCGATGGGCGGGCTTTTTTCCCATTTTAAGCGGCACACGCACGAGTTTCGCGGCGGTCATGGCGTTTTTGCAGGCCTGATCGAAACAGGCATCGATTTCTTTGACGTTGCTGGTAGCGGCAAAGCCCCAGGCACCACCGTAAAG
>JAKQKW010000280.1 GCA_029560455.1 Candidatus Rifleibacteriota bacterium | reverse complement strand
TTATCGACCAGACCCGAAGTTGTGGTCAAAAGACCTGAAGCGGAGACTGAAAAAATGAACAGGCGACAGGAAAAATTCATTCACGTTGGCAATTTTGTGGCAAAAATAGAAGTAGATCTTGTTTATGACGAGAACTCGTGGTCACCGTGCCTTTCTCTCGACGACGCCAGAAAACTCGACGAAATTCGCGCGGCACTGCAAAAAGGCGATATAAAAACTGCTGCCCGAAACGCCCAGATTTTTCAGCTGACACCAGTAACTAAAGCCGCCTGATTTTTCCAGGCCGGGCAGCAGGGCGATTGCACCAAAATGCCCGTGGCCCTCATCAGAACAAGATTCCCGCTTTCGCGAGAATGGCGAAGTTTAATGCGATTGCCCCGGGCCCGTCAAAAAAGGTTGTTAGTCTGAGAGTTATTTTCGGGTGAGGGGTTTTCTTGGGCGGCGGAAGGGGGCGTAAGGCGTCGCCGGTTCGGCGAGACGGTTTTTAGCGGCAGCGAGCTTTTTGACCTGTTCGATGGTCAGGCCGGTATATCTGGCAACTGCCTCAATCGGCAGCTTATCATCGAGCATTTTCAGAGCTGCCTGTTCGAGTGCTTCTTCACGGCCCTCTTCACGACCTTCTTCACGAGCAGTATCGAGTGAATTCTTGAGATCGCGGTAGACCTTGAGACTGTCTTCATAGGCCCTGGCCTCTTCTGGAGTGAATTTTGCAATCTCGGCAGCGGCAAACAGCTTTCTGAAGATGCGGTCCTTGAGCTTTTCTGGAATATCGTGCAGGCGTTCGAGGTTTTTAAGAATGTAGAGCCATTTTTCAAAGCGGGTTTCGAGTTCTTCGAGGGTTTTCTCGAATTTGGGCATTTCCAGGTAAACGAAAGTTAGTTTGTCGTAGAAAACCTTGTAAGTTTCAATATCGGTGAGTTTGACGTCGTAGCGATATTTTTCTTTATCATTTCTGTCTTCGTCGAAGACAAAGTCAAGAATGGCAACAGTATAGACCGCTTTCAGCTCGAAATCCCAGTCGCCGGCTTTTCCCTGCTCGGCAATCGGAAAGGTCGAATAATA
>JAKQKW010000248.1 GCA_029560455.1 Candidatus Rifleibacteriota bacterium | reverse complement strand
TCAGAATTTTGATCAGTTCAAAGGTTTTATTCATGCCTCAATTGTAGACTTTGCAAGGCAACAATTTCAAGCACCAAAATCTCACGGCCGCCAGTAACTTATCACCTGTATTGTCGCCCCCGGTATTGAACAGAATTGTTTACGAGCCATTGAAGGTCTCATTTCGCTTGAAGGCAATGGGTTAGCAGGTTACGACGTTGATCTGGTCGACTGTTCGTGTGCTCAGGCATTGTTCCCAGGGCAGGCTGCGGCCTTTGTCGCGGCGGTCGAAGACGATCAGCCTCCTCGCGCACCGACACAATCGATAACACCAATCCTGACACAGCCCTTCCCGCCGGTCAAAAGATTATCTTAATATCCAGGATCAACCGGCAAAAAGGGCTACCTGAACGGTGCTTTACTGCATCACTCAGCGCCTTGCACAGTTTTTTCAGGCACCGCTGTTCCTTGACCTGACCTGATAAGTGAATTATACTGAGGTGACCCTGAAAAACTTCTGTTGAGGTATCTGCATGCAGCCGGCCACCTATCTGAACCCGTTCACCGATTTTGGTTTCAAAAAGCTGTTCGGTGAAGAGTACAACAAAGACCTGCTTGTCGACTTTCTCAACCAGCTCCTCAAAAAAGAGCAGGGTCGCATCAAGACTCTGACCTATCTCAAAAACGAGCATCTCGGCCGCTCCGAAGCCGACCGCCGCGCCGTTTTCGATCTCTACTGTGAAAATGAAAATGGTGAAAAATTTATAGTTGAGATTCAGAAGTCGAAACAGAAGTTTTTCAAAGACCGGGCGCTTTATTATTCGACCTTTCCGATAGCCGAACAGGGCAAGGCGGGTGACTGGGATTTCGAGCTGAAGGCTGTCTATACCGTTGCCATTCTAGACTTCGTTTTCGACGAAGATCGGCATGATTCGAATAAATATCGTTACGACATCAAGCTTTCTGATATCGAAACTTTCAAAGTCTTTTATGACAAACTCACTTTTGTTTATCTTGAGATGCCGAAGTTCGAAAAAACTCTCGAACAGCTTGAAAGCCGTTTTGACAAATGGCTTTATGTTCTGAAAAACCTCGAACGCCTGCACGATATTCCCGAAAAGCTCAAGGACCGCATCTTCAGAAAGCTTTTTGCCGCCGCCGAGATTGCAAAATTCACTCCAGAAGAGGCCAGGGCCTATGAAGACAGTCTCAAGATCTACCGCGATCTCAAGAATTCACTCGATACTGCTCGTGAAGAAGGTCGTGAAGAGGGCCGTGAAGAAGGCCGTGAAGAAGGCCGTGAAGAAGCACTCGAACAGACAGCTCTGAAAATGCTCGATGATAAGCTGCCGATTGAGGCAGTTGCCAGGTATACCGGCCTCACTATCGAACAAGTCAAAAAGCTCGCTGCCGCTAAAAACCGTCTCGCCGAACCGGCGACGCCTTACGCCTTCGCCCGCCGCCCAAGAAAACCCCTCACCCGAAAATAACTCTTGATCTTGCCAAAGGATCAGCAGGTTACGACGTTGATCTGGTCGACGGTTCGTGTGCTCAGACGTTGCTCCCATGGCAGGCTGCGGCTTTTGTCGCGGCGGTCGAAGACGATCAGCCAGGCTTCTTTTGCGCCGACCGTGTCGCTGTAGCGGGCTGTCTGTTTCAGGCCTTCTTCGATCGTGGTTTCGAGGCTGTCCTGCGGGTGTACCAGCTTGATTTCGATGACGGCCCATACGCCCCGCCATTCGACGGCGAGGTCAACGCGGCCGCGCCCGGCGGCGTATTCGCGTTCGATGCGGCCGCCGCCGTTGATGACCCGCTGCAGAAACGCCATGACCAGCAGATGCGGAAACGCCTCGACGTATTCCATTTTGCTTTCCCAGGCGTCGCTGTTGCGGCGCCAGAAAGCCTGAAATTCGGCGAACAGAGCGGCGTAATCGAGTGAGCCGTCGTCTTTCTGCCAGCGCCATTCGGGCACTGGTATTGCGTATTGCATGCCCTGGCTGAGAACTCTGACGATAATTTCGCGATAGATCGGGTTGGCGATCTGCGGTACGCCGTCGATAATCGCCACCAGGCCAAGATCGAGGCAGAGAACGAAGTCGTTGCCCTCGGCCATCATCGGGTCGTTTTTGCCGACCAGTATCGTTTCGACGATGCGCCTGACTTTCGGGTCTCTAAGACGCTCGGCCAGACTGTCGAGATGTACGGCCCTTTCCCCGATCAGCAGCTCTTTTGCCTGTCTGATATGTTCGACGGTGACCGTTGTCCGGGTTTCTTCCGGCACGATTTCCCAGGCGCATTTCTGCAGCAGGGCATTGACCAGCCAGGGTTGCCCGCGGGTCAGTTCGTAAACCAGTTCAAGACCCGCGGCTTCGAACTGCTGCCCGGTTTCCCCGCTGTGCTGAGCCGCCAGGCTGAAAACGTCTTCACGGCTGAAATTGCTCAGGGTTGCCGAAGACTGTTTTATATTGAACGGGCTGCCAGGGTTGAGCGCCACGCCATCTTTCGACTGAATCAGGTAGTCACGCAGGTCGCGCATGCCGACGAGCGCCACCGACACCGGAAACTTGCCTATCCCACGGGCGGCGAAGCCCGAGCGCAGCTGGCGCAAAAAACTTATCATCGCCTGGTCCTGCAGCGTATCTACCTCATCGAACAAGATGATCAAAGGCTTCGGCGCCACCTGTTCAGCCCAGGCACTGAGCATCGAGCTCAGCTGACTGCTTGATTCCATTGCCTGATAGGTTGGCGCCTGTTCTGGCGGCAACTCTTTGCCGGCAAATTCTTCAATTGCCCGGCAGATTGCCGGTATGGCATCATCCGCCGCCGGAAACCCCTGGCAGCGCTCGACGCTGACATAGCAGGCGACGCCCTCGTCGCCGCTGTTGATCTGCCGCATCCAGCTCTGCAGAAAGGTGGTCTTACCCGTCTGGCGCGGCGCATGCAGCACCCAGTAAAGCTTGTTGCGTATATAGCGGTCGAGGTTCGCCCCCACCAGTCTTTCATGGGCAGGCAGCATGTAATGATCCTGCGGGTTGCACGGCCCGGTGGTATTAAAAAATCTGCTCATCTGGCTGGGTTCCTCCTCGCGCACCGAAACAATCGGTCACACCAATCCTATCACAGCCTCTCCCTCCACACAATTCAAAGTAAACGCCTTGACCATTTTTCTCAGTCCACCCTGCAAGATCTGGCCGCTGGCAAAAACATAATCGCTCCCGGCTCCTTCGGACCCTGAGCCTGCTTGCCCTGAGAAAATCAGGCGGCCCTGGTTACCGGTGTCAACTGGAAAATCTCGGCGTTTCGGGCAGCTGTTTTGAGATCGCCTTTTTGCAACGCCATGCGAATTTCGTCGAGCTTCCTGGCGTCAGCAAGCGAAAGGCATGGCGACCACGAATCTTCGCTATAGACAAGATCCACTTCGACTTTTGCCACAAAGTTGCCAACATGAATGAATTTTTCCTGTCGCCTGTTCATTTTTTCAGTCTCCGCTTCAGGTCTTCTGACCACAACTTCGGGTCTGGCCGATAAGCTGTTACTACCACTGCCGGCCGTTTCTGGTTTATTGGAATCCCCCATACTACATGAATTGGCAGGCCTTTATGATCCTTTTGCAGCACCAGAACTGCCGGCCCCTTGTGGTATTCCGGATAATCTTCGATTACGATACCATCTGCAGCACTGTCGATCAGGTCTGAAACATAAATTCATGTTGTAATTGTAGACTCTGCCTGCAATCAATTTCAAGCCTTAAAATCAAGCAGGCTTTTAAGGCTTCTGGTTGAGGCTTCGCGTGCTCAGGCGTTGTTCCCAGCCGGAAATTTTCAATTACCACCCGCAGACAACTATAAAGTTTCAGACCCCGCCGCGTCCTACGCTCCCACCCGCCGCTCCAGAAAATCCGGCAGCGCAGCAAA
>JAKQKW010000170.1 GCA_029560455.1 Candidatus Rifleibacteriota bacterium | reverse complement strand
CGTGAGCCGTGAAGGCGACCTTATCTATGCCGCTGCCGACAGGCTTTTTGTCGACCACAGGCGCCCCAGGCCCGTTTGGAATAAGGCAGCGCCTGATCTGACCGGTTGCCGCATCATGAAAATAGCAGACGATATCGCCGGAGAAATTCTTGAAGATGGTTTTTGTGTCGCTTCTGATAGACTTATCAGCATTTAAACGTGGATAAATAAGGTTTCTGGCTGTTCTCAGTTCCTGGATCATGTTCCATGAAGCCTGTCTGATGTTCTGTTGTGCATCACTGATTGCGAGTATGCGTTTCTGGTATTGCCGCTGCATGACGAACCAGTGCGCCACCATACCACCGATGACGGCAAGAATAGTGGCACCGACCATGATTTCTACCATGGTAAAGGCAGCCCGTTTGCGATAATTTTTAAACAGACGATACATAGACATGGGTGCGGTAGATCATGTTTCTACCAGCTTCTTTCCAGGTGATCAGAATCGAAATGCTCTTGATTTCGTCGCCGGCGCCAAAACTGACGTTGCTGACCGACAACGCGTATTTGAAGTCATTCTGCGCAAGAAAGCCGTACAGAGCAGGCATGTCAGAGGCGGTAATCTTTTTTACGCCGCTCTGCGAGGTCGAAAAGTTAAGCAGCGGATTGAAAAACACATCATCGGGCGAATCATGCATTGCCAGCCCGGGCAATGGCACTTCGACGATATTTTCGAAAGGCATGGCCATCAGATGCTGGGAAATGCGGCGCGCCAGTCCGGCGGCGAAACTGAAGTTCCTGCTTTTCTGTACCTGCTGCCCGGAAGTAGAGAACATGCTGGTGACCGGGACCATAACCATTACCGCAATGGCAAGGGCAATGATGATTTCTGACAATGAAAGGCCGCGGCGGATCATGGCTGTTCACCCCCGTGATCTGGCAAGTTTTCACTGCCGGTTGGGGCTAGAACCAGCATTTTGCCGGGGTTTTTTTCCTGGAGTTCGGCGATCAGTTCCATGGCTTCGTTCTGTTTGCCGGCTCGATTGAGGAAATTGGCGAGCTCCATGCCTGATGTCAGGTCGGCAGAAAGCTTGAATTCAGCACGAAAATGCTTTTCTGCAGCAGTATTGTCATTGGCAGCCAGATGAATGCGCGCCAGGTAGAGATTAACGCCGGAAATTCCAGCATCGACGCTCAGAGCGCGTTTGAAAATTTCGGCGGCCTTTTTGTTGTCACCGAGCTGCATGCGACAGTAGCCACTGCGCACCAGGGCGTGAAGATGTTCTGGTTCGATGGCCAGTGCATCTTCAAAGAGTTTGAGGGCTTCGGCAAATTTGTCGCGGGTGAGAAAAAGTTCACCCATGCGAAAATCCTTGTCGGCAGCAAGGTACTTGGCAGTCACGGGTCGCTGCGAAACAGCGTCGACCCACTGGTTTGGGGCGCGGCCGGTGGTGCCCGGCGAGGTTGCAACAATCACCTCGGGGTCACTGTAATACCACGCCGAATAAATTATGCCAACGGTTAAAAACAGTATAACCAGGCCAACCGGCAGCAGCAGCCTGCGAACGCTTTCTGGAATATGCAGCGCAACGTCAAGGCTGTCGGATTTTGTTTTTGTCTGGGCCTGAGGAAAGGTCTGCTGATTGGCACCTTCCGTGCTTCCGGCCGGCACTTCTGTCGGAAGTTTATCAGGAATCTGTTGTGTCGTGGCTGGTTTTGCTGCCGCTTCCACGCGGTTTGCCGAACCAGAAGTCGAAACCGCCGGCGGTTGCCTGTTTATGGATATCTGAGGTTTTGCATTAACTGAGGCTGGCTGTGGCTGTCGGGCAGACTCTCCGGCGCCGGCAGGGGCAGAGGTTTGGGAAGGTGTTTCCCCATCGGGCAGTTCTGGCAGCATGGGTTCGCGGGCAATGTGGTTCTGCACGGCGTAGCGGAACTCATTGATGTTGTCGCGAAGAACTTTTGAATCGTTGGCCGGAACAAACTTTTCGAGGTGCGAACAGAGCGCCGAGGCTTCTTCCGGTTTAACGAGAATGCTGAGATTCATCAGATCGGTTTGCGACCAGGATCTGGCGCTTAAAAAATATTGAAAAGCTTCGGTGGCAAGGGTAATTTTCAGACGGGCTGCGACAAAACAGGCGACTGAACCGCGGGGGCCGGCTTCATAGACGAAAGGCAGCAGGTTGTCTTTCAGCTCGGACTGAGAGAACTTGCTCATCAGACGGATGAAATTGTCGGAAGGAAGGCGGTCCAGGGTCGTGCCAAGAAGGTTTTTAAGCAGATTGTCGCGCTTTGAGCCGGTAAAAGCGGAGGCCAGAATAAAAATCAACGCAACTTCAGATTCGAGCTGGGTAACGGCGTTTTCGGCAACCGGGGCAAGGCTGATGGCACCGGCCTTGACTATCTGCCAGGAAGGGCGCTTTTCAAGAATGCCGGGTTCATTGAGAAGGGTTTTGGCCCTTCTGGTGAATTCGTCAAACTGCGCCTTCATCTTTAAATGACCTGACTTTGCAAAGGTTTTTCTGGTTACTGGTCAATATCTATTCTAAAACAAATCCGGCTGAATTTCCAGCCCGTTAATGCAGTTACGGCGCCGGCAGGTTGTAATTTGTGCTATACTGAGCAAAATTGCACCGGAGGCGATTGCCATGTCGTGGGTCATACTCTTTGTCGCAGGAATTTTCGAAGTGCTCTGGGCAACCGGTCTGAAATACTCAGAAGGCTTTACCAGGCTTTGGCCGGCGGTTTTTACGCTGATAACCCTGGTTTTGAGCTTTGTTCTCCTGTCATTGGCAATGAAAGACCTGCCGGTCAGTATTGCCTACCCGATCTGGACCGGAGTCGGCGCTATCGGGACCGTCATTACCGGCGTCGTGCTGTTGAATGAGCCTTTCGATGTTTATCGCCTGGCTTGCATAACCATGATCATTACCGGAATTACCGGCCTGCGTCTGCTTAACTGAGCTGAGCCGGGCTCCGCATATTTGCCGGTCTGAAAAACGATCCGTGAGGCAGCCCGGTCGGGCAGATGGCCAGACCGGAGGCTCTCATTGGTTGTCTCCTGGGGCGTCATTTCTTGAATGATCATTTCAGCGCGCATGCGCGAAGCCGGATCTTCTTGCTTTTATCAGCAGACAGCAGTCGGAGGGCGCAGCAGGCTGTGCACTTCAGCTTTGATACCGGCGGCATCAAATTCCTCGCCCTGCACGAAAACGCCGGTTTCGTCGCTTTCATAGATCAGCTCGGATGGCAGTACCCGTTCTTCGCCGGCGCCTTCGATGAATGACCAGCGGCGGCCAATACGGCGGCAGACCCAGATGCGCACGCCGTATTTCTTAGCCAGCCTTTCGAGATCAAATGTAGAGATCGCGTTCGCCATTGCTGATCCTTTCGTAGTAGCTCATGGTAAGGTCGTAAAGCTTCTTAGAGAAGATGGTCGGCGTTTTTTTGCGCACTTCTTCGATCTCTTTGCGGATAACCGCTTCACCGAGCTTTTTCGTTTCTTCGCTGGCGAAGTCATCGAGCCATTCGCGGTAGGTAAGAATGGCGTTGAGTTTGCAGAAATGCTTTTCGTGGCCCTTTTTCAGCAGGTCCATGATCTGGTCGCCGGTGCGGCCGCAGCGGTAGCCGGCGGTGCAGAAAGAGGTAATGACGCCGCGTTTCGCGAGATCGCGAATCAGTTCTTCGAGTGAGCGGGTGTCGCCGAGCATGAACTGCTGTTCGTCGATGTCCTGTTTGCCGGTATTCTTCGCATAGCCGCCGATCCCGATATTGGTCGAGGCGTCGGTCTGGGTGCAGCCGCAGAACATGACGTCGTCGCGGACTTCCTGGCGTTCGCGGGCGGTGATGATCATGCCGGTATATGGCACGGCGAGTCTGATCAGGGTAACGAGTTTTTTGAAATCTTCGTCGGAGACGAGGTATTTGTTGTAAGTCGGGTCGGCGGGCAGCGGTGAGCCGCTCGCCGGGTTGATGCGCGGGAACGAAATAGTGTGCGGGCCGACGCCGAAGCGGGTTTCGAGTTCGATGGCGTGATAGAGCAGGCCCATGACTTCGAAGCGCCAGTCGTAGAGGCCGAACAGGCAGCCGATGGCGACGTCGTCGATGCCGGCTTCATAGGCGCGGTGGTGCACGTAGAGGCGCCATGGGTAGTTACCCTTGATGGTGTCGGCCGGGTGCAGCTTTTTGTAGGTGTCGTGATGGTAGGTTTCCTGGAAAACCTGATAGGTGCCGATGCCTACTTCCTGGAGTTTGCGCAGATCGGCGACGGAGAAGGGGGCGGCGTTGACGTTGACACGTCTGATTTCGCTGTGGCCTTTGCGGGTTTTGACGCTGACTGAATAAATGGTTTTAATGCTTTCGGCGATGAAATCGGCGTCGGTTTCGGGGTGTTCGCCGTAAACGGCGATGACGCGCTTGTGGCCGATGCGGCCGGCGATTGCTTCTGCTTCATCGCGCACCTGAGCAAGACTGAGTTTGGTGCGTTTTTCTTTGTCGTTGTCGGAACGGAAGCCGCAGTAGAGGCAGTTATTGACGCAGAAGTTGCCGCAGTAGATCGGGGCGAAAGTGATGATGCGGTTATCGTAGATTTTATGTTTAACTTTCGCGGCCATTTCGTACATTTCCTGCCAGAGCTCGGGGTCGCGCACTTTCATGAGGGTGGCGAGCTCGGTCGGGTCGAGGGTCTGCACGTTAAATGATTTGGCGAGAATCTCACGCACACGCTCGGGGGAAGGCTCGACGCTGTCGTTGATCTGCTGCCAGATTTTATCGTCATCGATAAAATCTTTGCCGTTGTCGAGATACTTTTCGTATTCTTCGGGTTTGATGACGTTGTTGACCCAGGCTGAAGTCGAGAGTTTGTCGTTGACCATGTGCATTAGAGGCCCCCTTGATGCTATACGCGAGTCAGGACCGCCTTGACACTGACATCAGGAAGCTGGCCGATACGGCCGGTCATGGCTCCGATTTCGTCATTGGTTCCGTCAACGATGAGCGAGATTACCGAGACGCCGCGTTCTTTGTAGGGAATGCCCATGCGGCCGACCAGCAGGCTCGAAAACTGGTGGAGAATGTCATTGAACTCATGTACCGCCTTGTCGGGGCTTTTGAGAATGACCGCCACCACGCCGAGCCGGCGCTCGTTGTTGTTAGAACCAGACGAAGAAGCCACTAGCTTATCTCCTCGATGTCAGGCTTGCGCCCTTCAACTCAGAAATATTGTGAAAGCGAAAAGTTTCACAATGGATGTTTATATTATACCTTTTTTGTGGCAAATTGCAACCCTGTTTTTTTCTGTCTGAAAAATAGCGTCGCGATTTGTCGACCAGTAAAATGCTTTTTACAAACTTTGAACTTTGGTGCTAGAATACCGGAGAAGATGAACAAAAATACATAAGCAGATCGTCAGATATCAGATCAGTTACATCATAAAAAGAACGCTGGAACGACAGGGGGAGGATGGAAATGGCGGATTCAGACAAACAATCTGAATTGCAACAGCAGTCGCGTAACCTCGTAGATTTTATACTCGCGGGCGAGCAGTCGCAGGCAGACAAACTTCTTGCAGACTGGGCCGATCACAACGGTCACCGCAGCGCGATCTGTAACATTCTTGAACCGGCACTTGAAGAAATAGGCAGACTCTGGGAAACCGAAAATATCAGTCTTGCCGCCGGTTATCTTGCGGGTAAGGTCGCTGAAACAATTCTGCAGCGGTCAGTACAGAAAGAAGAGTCTTTACCACTCAGTAAAGGCCCTGTAATAATCGGCAATATCGAAGACGATTACCATTCACTTGGTCGCAGGCTTATTGGCATTTTTCTTGCCACTGCCGGCTGGAAAGTAATTGATCTTGGCAACGATATAACGCCAAAAGAGTTTGTTGATGCTGCAATTTTTCATAAGGCTACCATCATTGGTGCGTCAGCAATGATGTTCACCACCGCACAGAATATCAAAAAATTGCGTATCGAAATCGATCAGCGTGGTCTGAAAGGCAAAATCAAGCTTGCTGCTGGCGGTGCAGTCTTTAAAGCTCGCCCCGAGCTCGTAGCTGAAGTCGGTGGCGACGGAACCGCGGCCAACGCGGTTGACGTGCCCGCCCTGTTTGACAAACTTCATAAGGAGGTTGTTGAATGACGGCTCTTGAGCGTGTCATGGCTGCCATCGAGGGCAAGATGCAATCGCGGCCGCCATTTACCATGACGCTGAGTCTTTACGGTGCCAGGCTCACCAACTGCCCGCTGAGCGAGTATTCAGAAAACTTTGTCAGCAGACACCGGCATTTGTAACAAGCGGCTATGCAAATGACCCGGTAATGGCAGATCCAAAAAAATTCGGATTTACTGCCTGCATCTGTAAACCTTTTCAACTCGCTGATCTGGCAAATATTCTCAATCAGTTTGTAAAACAATCATAGAAACAAGAGATACTCTGGATATCAAGTCGTCGTTAATTGTTTTATATGCGGTTTTTGGGCATATGGTTTTCGAGCATTGCTATGATTTCTGACAGCTTGAATGGCTTGCTGAGATGTCTGACGAGATGCCGATTACGCCGTCAACCGTCCCATCGGGACTCATGATCGGGCCGGTCCAGACATCAAAAACCGTCTTGTTGACGGTTACCTGAAACTGCCTGACATTTCCGGTCAATGCCTGTTTGATGTGTTCACCGATTTCCGGGATGTCCCGGTAAAAGTCGAAGACAGACAAACCAACAACCTGACCTGGTTTGAGTCCGAGTTTAACTAACCCGAGGCCTTCAGAAAGTGTGAAAACTCCATTTCTGTCAAGAGTGAATGCTACTCCGGGCTGGTTGGCCACAAAGGCCCGGAGTTTTGCCTCGTTCTGTCGCAGAGATTCTTCGGCGTGTTTTCTTTCGGTTATATCGTAGGCTGTGCCGCGCGTGCTGGCTATCAGACCATTTTCATCATACAGAACCTTCGCATTGAACACCAGGTGCAGTTCCGTGCCATCTTTGCGCAGATGCACCGTTTCATAGCCATTGACAAATCCATCGGTCTGCAGGAGTCGGCCGAAAAGTTCGAGATCACGCTGTGCCTGCTGTGGCGACTGGAAGTCGGCAAACGATTTCCCCAGCATTTCGTCAATCTGATAACCAAAAGCTTTTTCCCATGCAGGATTCAGATAAGTATAACGACCCTGCACATTACATTGCCAGATGAGATCCTGAGATGCTTTCACAAGCTCCTCTTCGGTCTTTTTGCGTTCAGTAATATCTATATGGCAACCGACCATTCTCAGCGGATTGCCGCTGTCATCCCACTCAATTCTTTACCGGTGCAGATAACCCAGACGGTTGAACCGTTTTTATGGTGGTAGCGGATTTCTGAACGATAAGGAACCGCGCCCCGGCTTGCGACATGCTGTTTGAAATTTTCCAGCACCCTGGGCAGGTCTTCGGCAAAGATCAGTTTCTGCCAGGCGTCGGCCCGGTTTTCGATTTCGTGATCCTCATAACCGAACATTTTTTTGAAGGAAGGGCTGAGGTATTCGTTATCAGAAGGAATATCCCAATCCCAGTAGCCGGCGAGAGACTGTTCGAGAATCTCTTGTAAGACTGCCTCATTGCAGAGTTTCATGGCCAATGCCTCTTTGTTTTTGCGCTAACCAGGTTGTTCAAGACCTTGCACACTTTGCATTACAGTTTTATCTGATGCGTATCTTGTAAGTATCTTAACACCGGCCATGCAAATCAGCCACAAAGTTTTACTGTTTTGGATTCAGGTCTTTTTATCGCTCAGGCTTCCCTGGGGGGTATTGAGTCTGTTTTTTTGCCATATCGATAATCATGGCCGTCTTTGTAGGCTGTGAAATCTGTCGGGCTGTCGAATTTTACATCAAAAGCATCAGTCAGCGGAATTTTGTTGAATATTATTACAACTCTGATTGTGTCGCTGGATCTTTTAAACCATGTTCCATGCCACAAATCGCCGCCGTAAACTTTGCCATTCGGTAAAAATGACCATAATATTGGATTGTAGTCGCCATTGCGACCATTTTCCGCGCCCTCGACCTGCCAGATCGAGTTGTTTACATATAATTCCGCATGCAGCGAAGTCGTAAACAGCACAAATACCGCAAGAATTAAAAAGATTCTGTGCATTGTCACATCCTCTCAATAAATTTTGTTACTGTTTGTTTATATTACAGTTTTTTAGTTTTGATGTGAAGCTGAATGGTTGTAAAGCAGTTGATTATTTTTACTTTACGGGCTAGGATATCGGGGAGTTTTTTATGCATTTTCTGAAAGGAAACAGGTATGAGCGAAGAAAGAATCAAGAAATTTGAAGCACGCCGCCAGCAGCTCAGAAAAA
>JAKQKW010000168.1 GCA_029560455.1 Candidatus Rifleibacteriota bacterium | reverse complement strand
GTCTCTGGCACAGCTGGTTAAAGACCGTGTCGTCAGAAAAGAAGACGCTTATTCGGTGGCGCCAAACCCGGCGGCCCTGCGCAAAATCCTCAACGAACCGCCCATCTGACGGAGAAGCCGGATGCTGAAAATACACAAATTTTTCGAAATCGCGATCGAACGCCAGGCTTCTGACCTGCACCTCAAGGCAGGTTCGCCACCTCTGATAAGAGTTGGTGGGCGCCTGATTCCACTGCCTGAAGAGCCGCTTGCCTACCAGGAAATGCCAAACCTCTTTTTGCCGTTGATGGACGTGAAGGCGCAGAATGATCTGCGCAGTCTGCACGAGGCCAACTTCATGGCCAGATATAAAAACCGCTGGCGGGTGCGCGCCTGTATTTTCAGCCAGCGCGGCTGTCTCTCGGGAGCTTTCCGTTTTATTCCGCTGGCGACGCCGTCGATCGATTCGCTCGGCCTGCCGCCCCTTCTCAAGGAAATCGCCACGCGACCGCGCGGCCTGTTTCTGGTGACCGGGCCCGCGAACTCCGGCAAAACCCATACGCTCGCGGCGATTGTCAACGAGATAAACCGCATGTCGGCCCGGCATGTCATTACCATCGAAGACCCGATCGAATTCGTTTACCGCGAACGCAAGTCGATTTTTACGCAACGTGAAATCGGTGTGACAGCCAATTGCTACCACAGTGCCCTGATGAATGCCCTGCGTGAAGACCCTGATGTAATTCTCGTCGGTGAAATGCGCGATGTCGATACCATCGAAATGGTTCTGACTGCCGCTGAAACCGGTCATCTGGTGCTTTCGACCCTGCATACGGTGGGGGCGGTGCAGACGATTGACCGTATCATCAACATGTTTCCCGGTCACCGCCACGAAGAAATTCGCACCCAGGTATCCATGTCGCTGATCGGTATCATTTCACAGATTCTGCTTCCGAGTCTGCACAAGAAAGAGCGTGTCATGGCTTACGAGATGATGATGATGAATTCGGCAATGCGCAATATGATTCGCGAAAAGAAAACCAATCAGCTTAAGTCAGCATTGATGCTGGCCCGCAAAGATGGCTGCAAGACCCTCAAGGACTCGCTCACTGAAATTCTCAAGGATGAACGCGTAGACGGCAAGCTTGTCTCGACGATCATGAAGGAGATTGTAGAATGAGCCACCATAAACATGATCGTCAACACCGGCATGCTGAGCCCGAAATCGAAGCTTTTCGCTATGTGAAGGCGACGCGCCGACTGCTCAAGCCATCAACTACGCGGCTAGAGGGCATGGTCAATGAAGACTTTTCTGATGAATTGAAATTTGAATCTCTGTTGAGTCTCGGCCGCATCGGTGACCCTGAGTCATTGCAGACACTTGCCAGAGCTTTTCAGGAATACCCTGATTATATTGAACCGGTGACCGCCCTGGGCCATTACCGCAGCAGTACTCCGGTTGCAAAGCTGCTTGAGCGCCTTCAAGACCCCGATTCGCTTTATAAAGAAGAAATCGTCAGAGTTCTCGGTGAGATCGGCGATCCCATGGCAACCCGACCGCTGATGGAGCTGCTGCGTGACGAAGACCGCATGGTGCGGTATTATTCGGCCCGCGCCCTGCACAAAATGGGTGGTCGTGATGTGGTTCAGGCCCTGTGCGGCCTGCTTAACGACCCTGACGAATGGATTGTCATCAATGTTCTCGAAATTCTCTCAAAAATGCGCGACCCCGAAGCGATTCCTGCACTGGTCGGTCAGTTCGAAATTGCCCGTGATTCAAGATTGAAGGCGATTATCATCTCATCGCTGGCACCTTTCGCTGAAGGGCGTCTGCTGAAGACTTTCGAAAGTGGGCTGGCCTCGTATGATCCGCGTATTCAGGCCAATTCAGTCGAAGCGGTTTCGCTGCTTAAAATTCCGGCACTCGAAATGAAGCGCAAGCTCAAGAAATTTTACGGGCATCCGAATAACCGTGTCAGGGCCAATCTGTGCATTGCCCTGGCTAATGCTGATGCCGAAGCGGTTACCGAAGAACTTGCAGCAATGCTGCAGAGCCGCGATGCGCCGACCCGGCGCTCGGCCGCCTATGTTCTCGCAAGAATCAATAACCCGAAACGCGAAGAATATGTGCATCAGCTGCTTGCCGACGAAAATTTCGGTGTGCGGAAAATGGCTCTTAAAGCAGCCCTGGAACTTGGAGATATGGTGGGTGTCCGCGAGATCCAGCCGCTTCTCGCTGACGAAAACCAGTGGGTGCGCCGGGAAGCCGTAGAATGTGCAACCCGCATTGCCGATTTCCCTGACGATGCGATTATCGGCCTGTTCAAAAAAGAAGATAGCCCGCCGGTGGTTGAATATCTTCTCAGATATATCGTTGACCGCCGTCTTACAGCTGCAATACCGCTGATCTTTGAGCGCATCAAAAAAGAGCCGGAAGAGGAACTGCCCTGGCTGATTGCGGCTCTAGGGCATCTTGGGGCCCGTGAAGAACTCGGCAAAGTCAAGAAGTTCCTCGGAGCTGTGCGCTCGGGTGTCTATTCAGAATACTATAAGGCCCTGTTGCTTAACGGTGATCTCAATGTTTTTGAAGAGCTTGCTGCCGGCCTGAAAGACAAGAAACGTGAAGCCGAGCTGCAGGTGTGGGTAAAAATTGCCGGAGTGCTTGGCGAATTCGTGCAGCAGACCGACGCTTTTTCGCGGGTTCTTCTCAATGCTCTTGCCGAAGAAGTAAAGCGCGACATGGAAGGCATCGCAACTTTCGATTCGCCGGCACCGGTTTCGGCGGCGGCGGCAGACTCAGAAAGCCTCATGAAAGAAGGCCTGGCTTTCTTCGACAGTCGCGATTTCAACCGGGCGAAAGCAATCTTTGAACAGCTCTGCAAAGAAGACAGCCATAACGCTGACCTGGCGTTTTATCTGGCAAGTTCGCTCTATAATCTCGGCGACATGACGCGTTCCCAGGAAATTCTTGAAAAGACTATCGGTCATCAGCCTGCTCATATCGAAGCCGGAATCCTGCTCGGGCAGATTTATTTCCGTCGCAAGGAATGGGGCAGACTGGCCAGTTGCTATGAAAAGCTCAAAAAATACGTTCCTGCTGACGACAGAAAAAATGTTATCAGGGTATACGGGGCGCTTGGCCTGGCATACTTCAACCAGAAAAAGTATTCAGAGGCGATAGAGGCTCTGAACCTTGGTTTGCAGGCTAATCCCCGCGATTTGTCCTCGTCTTATCATCTTGCTCTTTGCTATTATTCTATCGGTGAGACCGAAAAGGCGAGAAGAATTCTCGAAACGCTGCGCAAGACACTGCCGGCCGACAGTCAGGTGTTGAAAAATGTTATAGAACTGCTGCAGCGCATTTAAAAGTAAAATAACTGAAGAGGTCAGGAAATGTCAGAATTAATGAAGGTTTGTCAGCTGGTAAAGGTTAAAGGTGCTTCAGATATGCATCTTTTCCCGGATCAGCCGGTTTTTTACCGCCTGAATGGCCAGCTTGAAAAGCTTGATTCGGTTCAGCTGAGTGAAGATCAGATCAAGAAGATCATTCTCGAAACCAGCACGCCAAAAGCCCGCGAAATTCTCGGCAAACAGCGACAGGTCACCTACGCCGAAGAAGTGCCGACTGTCGGTCGTCTGCGCTTCTCGGTATTTCTCGACAAGGGCAAGTTTGCACTGGCAATACGCTTCATTAACGAGAAATTCTTCGATCTCGATGAACTCGGTTTTACCGAGGGCGTGCGCAAGGTCATCTCGCAGCCATCAGGCCTGATTCTCGTCGGCAGCCCTTCCTGCGAAGGCAAAACCAGCACCATTGCCGCGATGCTTAATTTTATCAATCGACATTTCGAAAAGAGTATTTTTACCATCGAAAACCCGGTCGAATACGTCTTTAAAGACGACAAGGCCGCGTTCATTCAGCGCAGTATTCCGGTAGATATCTCGAATTTCTACAATGGCCTCTGCGAAGCCTACCGCGTCGACCCCGACGTTGTCGTTTCAGACTCTATAAACTACCCCGATGCCATGGATCAGGCACTGACCCTGTGCGAGTCAGGATGCATGGTTATAGGTTCAACCGAAGGCGGTGACTGCCAGCAGATTCTTGAGCGCCTCATCAACTGCCGGGAACCGGCCGATCGCGAGGCTCTGCGCGCCAGAATCGCGGCGCAGCTGAAGATGATCATCAGTCAGCGACTCGTACCACGCGAAGACAAAAATGGCCGGGTGGCGATTTTTGACATTATGATCAATACTCCGCAGATGAAAGCACTGGTTCGCAACAACAATATGAGTATGTTCAGGGCCCTTCAGGGGCAGGGTGAAATTGCCGGTATGAAAACCTTCGACTCTCAGCTGGCGCATCTGGTCAGAAAGCGCATTGTCAGCCAGAAGGTCGGTTCTGATTTCGCGATCGATAAATCGCGAATCAACAGCTGAAAGGAGTCTGAAGCATGGATATCAGGAAAATGATCGAGAAGGTTAAAGCTACCGGTGGCACCGAACTGCACATCAAGGTTGGAGCCAAGCCTCTGATGCGTAAAAATAAGTTTCTGCGCCACATGGATCTGCCGGTTCTGCACGAAGACGATATGAGCACTCTGATAAAAGATCTTCTCAGCGCCGAAGAGCAGCAGAAATTTGCCAAAATCAGTTCATTTGAGGCGAATTTTTTCGGCAAACCACCGTGCAATTTTCGCCTGACCCTTTTTCACTCACAGCAGAAGCCTGTTGCTCTGATAAAGATCATCAACAGCAAAATTCCGAGTCTCGAAGAAATTCGTTTCCCCGATTCGCTGGTTCAGTGTATCGACGCCAGAAAGGGCATTTTTATTATTGCCGGCCCGGCCAGATCAGGTATCTCGACTTCTCTCGCCGCGATGGTTGAGCGTATCAATCAGCAGCATCAGCGACATGTGCTGATTATCGAAGATCCGATCGAATTTCATTTCGAGCAGAAGCGCAGTCGCATTTCACAGCGCCAGTTCCGCAAAGATATTTATCTGATCGAGCAGGGCATCAATTTTGCGAAGCGAATGGATGTTGATACGCTTGTAATTGGCGATCTTAAACGCGAGATTCCTTTCAGAAACATTGTTGAATACGTAGCGGGCGGCCATTTTGTGATTCTGAGCATGCAGACACTCGGAATGGTGAATACGCTCGAAAAGTTCATCTTTTCATTTCCCGAGTCAGACCGCGAATATGTCTGCCAGGTTCTCGCCGAAAATCTGCAGGGTATCTGCTCGCAGGCTTTGATTTCTGACACCGGCGGCAAACGTATTGTGCCGGTTCATGAAACTCTGGTGATGAACAATACCGCCATGAGTATCATTCAGAAAGGCAAAATTTCGCAGCTTGAGCCGAACATTACCAGTCTTGGGCCTGGCAGCCAGCTGTTTTCGCAGGCAGTGCAGAAATTAAGTCTCAAGAACGATCTCGAACGCGCTGCGGGCGAAGACTTTCTTGATTTTTACCGGGGAACCAGAGGTTAGCAGTTATGAAAACAATCAGCCGGCGTGCCTTTACCCTTGTCGAAATGAGTGTTGTCGTTGCCATCATCGGCATTCTTTATTCAACTGTGGTGCCGATGTACGGAAAAACGATTCTGCGTGCCAGAGAAACCGCATTGAAGAACAGCCTGCATACTTTCAGAACCACTCTGAACAACTATTATAAAGATCACGAGAAATGGCCTGAAAGTCTTGAAGCTCTGGTGCGTGATGGCTACATCAGAGCTATTCCGGCCGACCCGTTTACTGAGAAGACCGACACCTGGAAAACCGTTTCGTCAGAGCCTGACGTCGCGGATGTCTATGACGTCAAATCGGGTGCCGAAGGGGTAAGCCTCGACGGAGTGAGCTATGCCGATTTCTGACCGCCGCGGCATTTCGCTGCTGGTGGTAACCGTAGCGGTGATTCTTCTGGCTGTTGGCCTGAGTGTTGTTATTCCGCGGGCCGATCTCGAAGTCAGAAGGCGGCACGAAGATGACCTGCGCTTTATGCTCGGTGAATTCAGGCGTGCGGTTGTGCGTTTTGAACGCTGCCATAACCGGCAGCCGCAGAGTCTCGATGAACTTCTTCGCGATGCTGAAGGTCGGCGGTTTCTTCGGCGTGCCTATATTGACCCGATGACCGGCAGTTTTGACTGGCAGACGGGTATCGATGCCAGCGGCACTTTTACGGTAAAATCAGCCTCGACTCAGCCCGGAATCAACGGCGTGCCCTACAGCAGTTTTCGCTGAAGGATCAGCTCTGGCTTGAAGATTTTGCCAGAAGATTGCGGGCGAACTCAAGGCCCTGATTGTCAGTCTGACCCAGCATGCGGGCGATTTCCTCAACCCTTTCGCTGTCTTTGACTCTTCTGATGCTGACCACGGTGGCGCCCGAATCAACCGTTTTGGTGACTGTAAAATGGTGGCTGCCCTCTTTGGCGATCTGGTGCAGATGGGTTACCAGAAGTACCTGCTTTTCGCTGCCCAGACTGCGCAGACTTTCGGCAACCGCTTCAGCAGTCTTGCCACCGATACCGGCGTCAATTTCGTCGAAAACCAGAGTCGGCAGAGCATCACAGCTTGCCAGAACCTTTTTGATGGCCAATGCTACGCGCGAGAGTTCGCCACCCGAGGCAATTTTGCGCAGCGGGCCACCCGGAGCGCCCGGGTTAAGAGAGACGCAGAATTCGATGTTTTCTGCGCCTGAGGCGGCAGGACTGACAGGCGTCAGCTCAGCTCTGAAAACGGCAGCATTGAAACCAAGACCGGCCATTTCCTGCGACACTTTTTTGTTGAGTGCCTCAGCCAGTTTCTGACGTTCTTTGCTGATGCGCGTGGTCAGTTCTTTGAACTGCCGGTCGACCGCATCATATTCCTTTTTCAGGCGATCGCGTGTCTGATCAGGCGTCATCAGTTCTTCGAGTTCAAGACTTATACTTTCTTTGAGAACAAAAAGACCCCTGAAATCAGTCGCATGTTTGCGGCAGGCTTTGGAAAAGGCCATCAGTCGTTCCTGCACCTGCTGCAGCCTTTCTGGGTCGAGATCTGTGCTTTCGGCCATGGCTTCAAGATCTTTTTCGAGGGCTTTTAGTTCATAATAAAGATTGCTTGAGCGTTGAAAGCAGTCTTCAAGTCTGGTGTCGTAGCCGGAAATCTTTTTCAGCTGCTCAGAAATGCGGTAACTCTGCATGGTGGCGCCGACGCCTTCGTCTGTGCCTGATAGAAGGCCGACTGCAGTCTGCAGGCAGTTAATGATCTGCTCTGAATGGCTCAGGCGCTTGAGGTCTTCTTTTAACAGATCTTCTTCGTCGGGGCTCATCAGATTAAGGGCTGTCAGTTCCTGGATGGTTGTCTGCAATTCGTTTATGCGGGCAGCAGACTGCTGATTGCGGTTTTCGAGTTCGAGCAGTCTTTCGGTAAGCTTCTGCCGGTCTTTAAAAACCTGTCGCAGTTCAGCAAGGTTGTTCTTGTGGGCCGTGCTGCCGGTGCGGTCGAGCATTTCCTTCTGAACTTCAGGTAACAGCAAAGTCTGGTGCTCGTTCTGACCATGGATTTCCATAAGATGGTTGCCAAGCTGCTTTAAGAATGCCGCATTGGAAAGAATTCCGTTCACCAGAACGCGCCCGCTGCCTTCGTCTTTAAATGTTCTTGTAATAGTAAGAATCTCTGGCGACTCTTCATTGCCAAAACCTGATTCTTCGAGAAAATCAGCCAGTTCTTTCTGGCCGGCAATAGAGAATTCGGCCTGCACCTTTGCCTGGGTCTGACCTGGAAGAACAAGGCCGGCACGGGCTTTTTTGCCAAGTAACAGCTTTACGGCCTCGAGCAGAACGCTTTTGCCTGCACCGGTTTCGCCGGTGATTACGTTGAGGCCGGCAGAAAACTCAAGTTCAGCCCGGTGCATAAAGAGAAAATTTTCAAGGGTGATGGCTTGGATCATTATTGTGATTGCAGGCGCTTAAAAAACTCCCAGGTTTTTTGACAACCCGGGTTCAGCCGGAGTCCAGAACATTTTTCTTACGCCGGAAGCAGTATTGCCTGCCCTTACAGTGGAAATTTCTTTCAAAGTATTGCGAATATTGCTTTTGCGGGTTTCAGCCGGAGTATTCTGGCGCCTGAGAGCGCTGATCTGTGTCGGATTGATTGGACCTTCAAGCGGCAGAAGGGGAGGTGGTTGAACTGTCTTGACTTTGGCAGATGCCAGGACAATCGGTTCCTTGAGTGGTTCGGTTTCTTCGCTTTCAATCTGCGGACCGGCATAATTAAGGGTTTCGAGCCGGGTGCCAGGATAATAGAAGGCAAGAATCTGGCGGGCACTGTAACCGATCAACGCCATGCCGATCGCGCCATCCTGACACATGCCAACGCGGTGTCCGTAATTTTTGTGCTCAAGCTTGCGTGCATTCCAGGGCAGCGGTTTTACCTTGAGGCCAGCTTCGGGTTTTGGCAGTTTGCCGGTTGGCTGGCTCTTTTTGAAACGGTTGCCGTATGAACAAAAAGATTCTTCACCCGGGGTGCCGTCAAAATGGCTCATGAGATAGGGGATCTCACTGCCTGACCAGGCAGCTTTGCTGCTGATGAGATAGCCACCGCAGTTTGAGTGATAAACTGTGTTAGCCGGGGCTTTGGCAAAACTGAGAATCTGTCCTTCGGTCTTGCGAACTGCTTTTGCTGCCAGAGGCGTTTCTCTGACAATGCCGGTATAAACCTGGCAATGAACTGTATCACATATCTGGTAGCGTGGGTTGGGGTGACGATTGATGTGGCGCACCGCGTAGGTCCGGGCTGCGATTGTCTGGGCCTCCTGCGCGGCATCTGGTGCTTTGCCCCATATTTCGCACGGAACAACCGACTTGAGGTAGTCTTCCATGTCGACATGGTTCACTGCCAGCAGACCACCACGCTCGGGGGCGAGGGAGATGCTGCCGCGGTAGGTTTGAACTTTGCTGTTGCCGCTTCTTATTTTGAGGTTGATCGGCATTCTGCCAACGGCAGAAAACAGCAGTTCAGTATTGGTAAAATAAAGAGTCTTGCGATCGTCGATGTTAAGCTTCATCTGACCGTCTTTTAACAGCGACAGGCTTGTCTGAACAGCTTTTCCCGAATAAACCGCGTGGTTTTTCGAGCGGTCAAATATCTCGATATATCCGGTGCTGGGTTCGACTGTGAAAGTCTGAGGACAGCCAAGTTTTGTCAGGCCGACCTTGACGATCCTTGAAACATTAAGATATGACGCTTCGCAGCTTGAAGAGCAAAAAAGAGAAATAAATGCCACGAAGAATACCGAAACAAAATACTGCTTTTTTGAAGTCATGCATGGATTCTAAACTACAATGACTTCCACGTCAATACCCCGTGCATAGTCAGTGATAATGCAGCTTAGAGACCAGCACGATGCAAATCTATTTTTTTGTTGCCGTATAACCCAGACTGTTTATTGTATTAACAACTGTTTCCGGGTTTACCCCGTGCCCGCTGACCATGGCAAGCTTTTCTGAAAGCATGACATTTGCGCCGACAACTCCCGGTATTTCAAGCAGAGCATTTTTTACCGCTTCGGCACATTTGCCGCAGCTCATGCCTTCGACCGCAACCGAAATGCTTTCACCGGCGGGATTATTCTGATCGACATCAGAGCAGCTTGAACATGCCGAACATTCACTTGACTGCTCGCGACTTTTTATTGTGCTGAAGAGCATCACAACCAGCATAAATATTGCTGAGCCAATCTCAAGCATGCTCAGCTCGGTATGACAGGCGGGAGTTATTGCATTCAAGCCGGCTTCAGAGAAGCGTTGGGCAAAAAGGTCGAGGGCGTAACCGCCCGCAAGCGAGCCAAAAATAACTGTGGCAATATAAATGGCAGCCGAAGCTCGACCAAGAATTTTCCACACGACTGAGATGGCTGCCGCGTTGGTGGCCGGCCCCGAAATCAGAAAAACGAAGGCAGCCCCGGGGCTTACGCCCATTTTGATGAATGCCAGTGCAATCGGAATTGAAGAAGTCGAACAGACATAAACCGGAATACCGATCGCAAGCATTATCAGCATGGTGACGTGGTAATTGCCGATCCAGGCAGCTATGGTATCGCCTGAGAGAAAGGTAGAAAGCAGACCTGCAATGACGATACCTATGATCAGGGCCTTGGCAATCTCAGACGGAAGGGTCAGAAAAGCATAGAGCAGAGCCGCCTGCACCTTTTCGCCAATCGTCAACGAAGCCGTGTCGATTTTCTGGCTGACCGTCGAAGAAATTCTGGTCATATCTTCTGGGTCTGTCGCTGAAACCACAAGACCGCCAAAAATACCGGTTATCAAGGCCGCGAGGGGTCTGAAAACTGCGAAAAATGGGCCCAGAAGACCCCAGGTGGCCATAATCGAATCGACTCCAGTCTGCGGTGTCGAAATCAAAAAGGCCGTGGTTGCACCCTTGCTGGCGCCATGCCGGCGCAACGAGGCCGCAACCGGAATTACCCCGCATGAGCAGAGAGGCAGTGGCACGCCCAGCAGGGTGGCTTTGACTACGGAACCCGCTTTGCCGGTTCCGAGATGCTGTTCGACCCACCTTGGCGAGATGAAAACCGAAAGAACGCCGGAAACGAGGAAACCCAGTATCAGGTAGGGCGACATCTGACCGAGGACTATCCAGCAGTCATTAATTAATTGCAGTAGCTTGTCCATTTTTAAAAGCCCCTGAGTTGGTATCAATATAAATATACCATCTGCTGCCGAAAAAGCAACCCCTCTGATGTGTCGAAGGCGCGCCTTTATTCAATAATTCAGACCTTTTGTGATGGAACGGCGCGTTTGCGGCAATCGATTTTTCCGAGCGTTATAATCACCGATGCCACAGGATTTTCAGTCGATTTTACCGGTATCAGGCTCAGATGCAGATCAAAGGCATAATTCTCGCCGATGATGTCGCACTGCTCGTTTTCGACCCATTTTTTTTCGCTCATGAGAACGGTCAGTTTGTCACGTAGTTCGACCGGCAAAGGTGCATGCGCAAAATCGACCTCATAAAGTTCATCCCAGGTCAGTTTGAACAGAGTCATGCATTCATCGTTGGCAAATGCTATCTTCTTTTCGTCGTTGATCATCAGCAGCGGCACGTTAACAAAGTTGGCAAAAGCCGAAAAACGCTTCTTTTCGAGCTGAATTTTGTCAATTTTGAGTTGGTCTCTGATTTTAAGAGTATCGGCAACACTGGCCAGACCGGCGACAATCTGATCGACTTCGTTGCCAGTGTGAGATCTGACAGGAATACTGTAGTTCCCGTCACGTATTTTTCTGATTATTTCCATGATTTTCCTGGTCGGCAGCTTGATCTGGTGCGAGATAAAAAACAGGGCAACGAACGCCACAATCGAAGTAGCCAGAGTGGTTAAAAGAAATCTGCTTTGAAAAGCTTTTCTGGTGAGGAGCAGGGCGTCTTTTTTGGCAGTCAGAAGTTGAAGGCTGCGATTTCTGACGTAGAGCAACTCTGTCGCAAGTTTTTGCATGTTATTGTTCAGGTCTGCCTGAATAATCATGAATTCCGCTGATGCAATTCCACCCGTGGTGACCGCTTTCGTCTGACTGGCAATTCTGGCGGCAAGCACGCTGTCAGAGGCTATCAGATGGCCAACTTTTGCGATGAATTCAAGCGAGTCGTCACGCAGTGCCAGCGCCATTCCAGATGCTTCAGACCTGACTTCGTCGTCTCGCAGAGGCTTGAGTTCATTCACTTTCTGGCGCAGTTCATGGCATTCTCTGACGTTTTTTTCAGTCGTCAGAAACCACCTGATATCGTTTTCAAGGCTGGATCTGACGCTGTTGTCGAATGAGTAGACATGATAGGCCGAAAAGAAGCCGAAAAAGGCCAATAGGCAGATGTTGAAGACCGTGCCGATCTTAAACCTTTTATCCATAGAAATGCGCATATTGTCAGGCCTCCCCGCTGTCGAGTTCTGAAAGCTGGCGTATCTTTTCGTCGCGGCCAACCAGAACGAGAATGTCATTAGGAGAAATCTTTTCGTCGGGCGACGGCAGATCGTTGAGAACCACCTTTACTATGTTTTCTCCCTTTTCGTTGATTGCTGGTTTTCTTGTTTTTATCGCAATGACGTTAACGCCGTAATGGGCTCTGACATTGAGTTCTTTCAAACTTCTACCGATGAATGCCGCTGGCGGCTCAAGCTCCGTGAGCGAGTGTCCCGAGCTTAGTTTAATGCTTTCGAGAATATGCGGGGAAATAAGCCGATCGGCTATCTGCTCGCCCATCTGTTCCTCGAGCGAAAAAACTTCGTGGGCGCCCACTTCTGAAAGGATCTGCCCCTGCATCTTCGTTAACGCTCTTGAAAGGATTCTGTGAACCCCGAGGCGTTTGAGAATGGCTGTAACGAGAATGCTTGTCTCAATATTGTCGCCGACCGCAACTATGGCAACGTCCAGGTCCTGCACCCCGAGTTCCCTTAAAGCCTTTTCATTGGTGCAGTCGCATTGTACGGCCTGGCTGACATGGTCTTTGACTGCGTCGACCGCTTCTGGATCTTTATCGATGGCCATAACTTCGCCGCCCTTTGCAAAAATAGAGGTGGCGAGTTTGGCGCCGAATCTTCCGAGTCCAATTACCGCATATTGCATTGTATTTTCCTCCTGTCAGCCAACGAGAACACGGGTTTCGGGGTATTGAATACTGACGCGACTGCTTTGAGATGTTATTGAAAGGGCCATAGTTACAGGTCCAGTGCGCCCTATGAACATTAAAACGATTATCAGAAGCTTGCCGATTGCAGTAAGCTGCGGTGTAATGCCGGTTGACAAACCCACGGTGGCAAAGGCCGAAATTACCTCAAAAATTATCTGAATCAGCTGGTGTTCTTCGGTGAGAATCATCAGAAAGGTAAACATTGCCACGAGAGACGCTGACAGGGCGACAATAAGGAACGACTTGAGAATGGTTTCGTCAGGGATGCGCCTGCCTCTGATATTAACCTGGCTTTGGCCCTTGAGCTTGGCTCTGACGAACAAAAACAGGGTTGCAAAGGTGGTAGTTTTGATCCCCCCGCCGGTTGAACCAGGTGACGCGCCGATAAACATCAATATGCACATGAAAAATAGTGTGCTGGTCTTAAGGCAGGTAAAGTCGATCGTATTGAACCCTGCTGTACGGGTTGAAACAGACTGAAAAAGCGCAGCCACTATCTTGTCAAAGGTTGACAGATTATTCATTGGCACGGTGTCGTGTTCGAGCGCCAGAATGCACACGGCGCCGACGATAATCAGAATAAAGCTGACAGTTACTACCAGCCACGTGTGGGTATTGAGGCGTTGATTTTTTGCGCCCCTGAGAAAACTGTTCAGAGAGCCGAGAACTGTGAAACCCAGACCACCGGTGACTATCAATCCCATTATGGTGAAGTTGATCACCGGGTCAGATTGAAACCCCATGAGAGAGTCGGCATAAATAGAGAAACCGGCATTGCAGAATGCCGAGACCGAATGAAAAATTCCCGAAAAAGCTGCCTCTGAGATGCAGCAGTTTTTAAGAATGTAAAGACGCAAACCAATGACGATCGCACCACAAAGCTCGATAAGAAAAGCCCAGAGAAAAATGTCATGCAGTGCCGACTTTAAGCTGACCAGATCAGAAAGGTCAAGCACTTCCTGCATCAGCGAAGAGTGTGTCATGCCCATGCGTTTGCCGGCGATAAGCGAAATGCCGGCCGAAAGCGTCATCAGACCAAGCCCGCCAATCTGTATCAGAGCAATTATGATTATCTGCCCGAAAGTAGAAAAATAGGTGCCAGTATCTTCAACTATCAGACCGGTAACACAGACCGCAGATGTTGAGGTGAAAAGCGCTGTAAGCAAAGATGGTGAGTGATTTGCCGCGACTGAAACCGGCATTACCAGTATAAGAGCCCCAAGTGTGATGACCCCGAAAAAACTTGTGAGAACAAGCCTTGCCGGGCGTCTGGCAATTGAGTCGGCCAGATGACCAAAGGTATACTGATTGAGGTAGTCGGCAAAAATTGCCGCGCCTTGCCTGATAAGAAGAATGTGAACCGCATGTATGCCCTCAAATCCTATCAGAAAGAGCGGTGCAAAAAAAACCAGATCGTAAAAATGGGCGGCAAAAAAGCGGCTGGAAGCTTTAAATTTAAAAACAGAAGCCAGTATAAAAAGAAAATATGAATACAGAAAGAATGATTCAGAAAATTCGATAGCCCTGATATAAAATTCGTATGAGCCGAGCGAGGGCTCGGTTACTACATATATCAGCCCAAGCCAGGCTCCAATATTCAATAGCGCCTGAAAGAAAAAGTGAAAAAGTTCAAACAATTTTTGAATCCCTGCCTGATTATTTCAGATGTTTTTTAACCCGCTCAAGCAGATCTTTTGCCTGGGAGTGACCGGCGTTCATGTTGAGAATTTCGATACAGGCAGCTTCGGCGTTGATCAGGTCGCCAAGCTGAAAAGATGCTTCGGCAAATGCCATTTTCAGTTTCAGATCATCCGGGTGCTTCGCTTTTGCGGTCGCAAGCTTTAAAACAGCTTCAGATCCTTCGCCAAGATAATAACCGGCCTTGAAATATTTGAGCAGTGAATCTGCATCTTTTTCGTCGAGGCTGATGACCTTTTCAAATGCTTCTCTGGCTCTGGCATACTTGCGGTTGCTGTAGGCATTGTCACCAAGAAGAATCAGCGCATCGCGGTAGTCCGGGGCGATTTCAAGGGCTTTTCTCAGTGCTTCTCTGGCTTCAGGACCCTTGTCCTGTGCGAAAAGAGACTGGGCCTGTCTGTATAACGCCACGGCTTCCGGCGCAAAAGTGCCGGCCGATTTTGTTTCTGCCGGCGCATTTACCGGTGTTTTTTCCGGGGCTGCGGAAGACGCTCCTGTATCTGTCTGTGCCTGCGGTTCTTCAATCTGTGGAGTGGCTGATGCCGGTTCTGGTCTAATTGTATTTTTTTGTTCAATATCGTTAATCAGCCTGCCAATACTGGCATGGAATTCTGCCGCTTCAGGTGAAGATGCTGCGGCCGGTGCTGCTGCCAGAGCTTTTTTATAAAGACTGAGCCGCGCCCCGGCATTTTCGCCCGGAATTTGGCTGGCCCGGTCGGCAAGTTTGCGACAGAGATCGAGTGCGGTCGATGTTTTGATATTTGCAATTTTTGCTTCGGCCTTTTCGACTTTCACTTCCGGGTAAGAAAGCTTGAAGGTCAGCGTAAGCTCTGCAAGCCCCGGGCCGGTTTTTGAGAAATCCTCGATAAATACAGCCAGTCGGGTTGATCCGATGCTGGTTTCGGCTATCTGCTGACCCTTTTTCAATTTGACCGTGGTGAATGGGGCGGTGGATGCTGAGGCGATGACATTGCCGGGCTGAACGATATTCAGCGTGAAATGAATGCTTTCGAGGTATTCTTTAGCGGCGCTGCTTTTCCAGGTTTCGTGAAAAAGAACCTCGTGTTTCAGAAATTCGCCTTTGTAGGGAACAGGCTCGGGGAATTCTGCCGCCATCGGGTGCGGGTCAAAACTGAACAGTCGGGTAAATTTCTGTTCTACTGCCTTGTCAGATGCCGTTGCGACGGCAACAGTCATAACAAGAACCAGAAACAGAAGTATAGAGAATCTGTTTTTAAACATATTAAGCTCCTGCAGTTCGCTTTGATTAGCCCAGAGCCCTTTCGAGCATCCGGCTAATTTACGCCAGGTTGCTTATAAAATCAAGCTTCCCCGATTTCCCGTATAGCAGGCATGCTTAACAACAGATTGTGTGAATGCGCACGATATGAAACCGGCTGTTCGCAATATTCTGGAGCTTGTAAACCGGGAACGCAGGCATTGTGAACCTTATATCTCTTCATGACCTTTTTAATAATCGATCTTGAAGGCCAAAGCGGCCATGAAATAAGCAGTCATCGTCATGTAATGTATGGTGGCGGATGCTTTTATTTAGAATTCATTGTGTATGAATCGAACGTCAGCCAGATTTTAATCTTTTTGTTAATACAGAACTTTACAGGAAAGAAAAAGCGAAATAACATAATCTTGGGTTCTCATTATAAAATCCGTTCGTTGTAGAGGAAGAACCCTGTCTGATAATGTCATGGCTTCCTGGCTGTAAGAAAGGCTTATAACCATGAAACGCATTATAATGATGCTGTTGTACATGCTGGTTTTTATTAACCGGACAATTCTGGGGGAGACCGCCACTGCTCCGGGTGAAATATCCCAGCAGACGAATATTCTGTTTCTGGTCGTTCCGGTTCTGATTGTTCTTGTTGCTATTGTTTTGATTAAATCAGGAAAAAAGACTGATTTAAAGGCTGATTCTGTTAAAGAAAGTTCTGCAGACAAAGACGAAGCTGCCGTCAAGCAGTCTGATGGTGAACAAAAGAAACAGTCGGTCAGCGAAAAAACTGATGCGGGCAAAAAGACACAGAAAAATGTGGCTGTTCAGGAAAAGCCTGAAATAAGCCCACTTTCAAGGCTTGCGGCGCTCGAAGCCGAGGCCGGAGAGACTTCCGAGTCAGAATCAAAGCCTGCCAGAGCAAAGGGCGAGCCTGCGGCCAGTTCTTCTGATGGTGTCGGTAAAAAGACTTTGAAGAATAAGGCTGTTGAGGCGCCGCCACTTGCAGGACGTCTTGCAGAGGTTGATAAAGACGTGAACCCTGCCAGGCAATCAGCTGCTGCAACCCCGGAACCAGAAGCAAAGGCTTCTGAAATAGAAAAGAAACCTGACCCAATGTCTGCTGCTCAGGTATCAAGCCCTGCGGCAGAACCACCTGCGGCCCAGGCAGAGGTTAAATCTCCGCAAAATCAAGCGGCTGGCCTGATTCAGCCGAAAGAGCGGCTGATTTTTGCTCTTGAAGGTGATGGAAAGCCATATGAAGCCCAGGGAAACATTATCAGAGTCGGAAGAAAAAAAGAAAACCAGATCTGTATTCCGGCCAACGAAGTCAGTCGCGAACATATTGAAGTTACTGCCAGCAAGGGGCTGGTTTATGTAATGCCCCTGACTGAAACCAACACCACGCGCCTAAATGGCAGAAGCGTCAAAGAAAAACAGGTTATCAAGCCTGGCGATACACTCAACCTGGGTGGCCTTGATTTTATCGTGGTTAAAGCCAGAGCTCTCTGAGCAGGCCCTTCTTTTTACTGTCATTGGCGGCAATAGACGGCACAATAAAAATCAGCCCCGTATTTTGCGGGGCTGATTTTTATTGTGAATATCGTTTGTGTCAGGGATTTTTGAGGGCGGCTTCGGCCTCAGATGACAATTCTGGTGATGGTTTGGCCTTGAGAACTTCTTCATACATCATTCTGGATTTATTGATGTTTTTGAGTTTATCGTAGCCGCGTGCCGCCTCGGCGTAAGCTTCGGCAATGAATGGGCTGCCGGGATAAAGGACCGGAACCTTAAGGACTTCAAGGATGCCGTTGTCTGTCTCACCGGCTGCGATAAGACTTTTGCCAAGCCACAGGCGTGTTTCGGGTATCGCGGCATCGGTTGCCGGGTAATCTTTGAGAATGCCCCCGAATGATTCAATGGCAGCTTTGTAATCGCCGGTCTGAAAGAGAGAAATACCAGCCGCCCGCCTGGCCATTGGAGCCAGCGGGTGATTCGGTTCTTCGGTCGTAATTGCCTTGTAATGCTGGATTGCCAGAGGGTGGTTGCCAAGACTGCGGGCAATTTCGGCTATATGAAATCGGGCTTCCTGGCGGAAATAACCGGTTGCATCGAGAAGCTGTGAAAAAGCAGCCAGGGCCTGCCCCTGGTCTTTAAGCTCAAGCCAGCTGAGGCCGATTTTAAATATGGCATCTTCGCGTAGTTTGCCTTTGGGGTTCTGGTCTATGTACTGTTGGAATCTGGTGATGGCTTCCTGGTATCTGCCGGCTTTCATCAATACTTCGGCGGCTCTGAAAGTTGCCTGTGGGGCAAGTTCATTGCCGGATGCGGTGATTGCTTCGAAAGCGGTAAGGGCATCGGCATAGCTGTTTTGCAGATAGGCCAGTTCTCCAAGTTGATAGAGAGCGTCAAAGCGGGCTTTGCCCTTGGGAAACTGCTTGATGACTTTATTGAAGAAGTCGCCGGCAAGAGTGATGTTGCCGAGATTGAACCAGCATTCGCCGATGCGGTAGATAGCCTTTTCGCGAATATCAGGGTCGACTTTTTCGGAAGTGACCTTTTCGAAATTGGCAATCGCTTCTTTGAAGCGGCCAAGCGAGATGTTAACCAGTCCAGACTGGTAGTGTGCCTCATTAACTTTGTTGCTTTTCGGGTATTTTTTCAGAAAGTCTTCAAATGCCCGCAGGCTTTTTTCGAATTCGCCATTACGGGAGAGTGCCAGGGCTTTGATAAAGTCGAGGTCGGGCTGGTCGGCAGGGTCGAGTGCACTTACGGTGCGGGTGATCCAGTCGATGGCCTTTTCGTAGCGATGCATGTTCATCAGCAGATCGACAAGGTTTTTGATCGAATCTTTTCTGACTGCCGAATTTGGGTTGCCGGCCTGCTTTTCGAAAAGTGACAGCGCTTTTTCTGGTTCAGAGAGCCTGATGTGGCACCATGCCTTGGAATACGCAGATTTCTGGCCCAGATTCGAATCGGGCCCGAGTGCAATCGTTTTGGCATATTCACTGCTTGCGGCGCCGTAATCTTTGAGTCTGAAGTGAGATTCAGCGATGTAAAACTGCAGGGCCTGAGCTTTATCTGGCGGACATTTGTCGAGTGCTTTGGCGAAATGCTCCAGTGCCTGCTTGAAAATACTCTGGTTGAATTTGCCAACCCCGGCCTGCAGATGAGCTTCAAACTTCTGGGCATCATTGAGAGTTGGCTCTTTTAGCAGTTCTTCGTAAACCCTTACCGTCTGCTCGGTATCCATGTTGAATTTGACCATCAGGAAGCCACGCTTCAGGTTGGCGTCGATCCAGAGTGGTAGATCGTTTTTTGTGACGCGGGCAAATGCTTCGACGGCGGATTTGGGGTTGTTGTCGTTACTGTGCGACCAGGCCAGACCATAAGCTGAACGGTCACGAAAAATGCTGTTGGGGTATTCTTTCAGAAGTTTATTATAGAGACCGGCGGCTTTGACATAATTTTTCTGCCGATATTCGCACTCTGCCAGCCAGAATAAGGCGCCATCAGCCTGTGAAAAAACCTTCGGTTCTGAGAGAAGTCGTGAAAGTACCTTGGACGCTTCTTCGTAGAGATGACGCTGCACGAGGCCGAGGGCGTAGCGATATTGTTCGCGCTGCTCGGGTGTGTCGGCAATCGCCGGTGCCGAGGCCAGAAGACCTATTGAAAGAATAGAGGCTGACAGAAATTGCCAGATGTTTTTTTTTGCTTTTTTTCTCACGCCTGCTTCTCCAATTGCTGTTTTGTCGGAAATATCTGCTTTATTTCGTGCCGGAAGAATCGTCGTCTTTTTTTTGATTATCCTTCTGGGCATCTTTGAATTCCTTGATTCCGCGACCCAGAGCTTTACCGATCTCGGGAAGCTTGCCAGGGCCGAAGAGGATCAGAATAATTACGAGAATAACGATCAATTCAGTAAATCCAATGCCCATTTCCTGCCTCCATGTGCATAACCTGCCGGCAATTCTAGCACTTATTACCGGTGCACTTCAAGGAAGAAAAACAAAGTTCCTGCTGCGATTGACAATTGGCAAAGGGTGATTTAGTCTAATATCATGGTAGCAAAAAAAGCATTAACATTACTGTCAGCTGTGGTTTTCATGGTTCTGGCACTGGTTCCAGTGTCTTTTGCTCAGGGCGCCGACCCAGACGGGCTTCTGGTAGATATTCCTGAGCCGCCAGGTGCAAGATCAGAGTTGCCGACCCCGATTCCCATGGTTTACGAATTCATGGGCGGCCTGATGGCAGGTGAATACGATATCTGTCTGGCAAATTTCGATGTTGGCACCTTTTTGAAGCTTATTTTTGACCGCCAGCTGCAGCGCATGGACCCGGCCGAATACCGCGAGCTTTTTTCCTTCCAGATCCAGACCCAGCGCAACGAATTTCGCTTTCTGTCAAAAATCATGAACCGGGTTGCCGGCGGTGCCAAGATTGACTACTCGAACCCGAGATACCATAAACAGGTGCAGAGTAAGGTTGTGGTCAAGATTGATACCACTCAGGGCAAGTTCGAATTTGTGGTCTACTGCTACTATCTCAAAGACCGCTGGTACATTTATGATTATGTTCTGAACAACCAGAGACTGACTGATACCTTCAGAAATGCTCTAAAGGGCGTTGGTATTGACAATTACGTTGCCGGGCTGCGGCCTTTTTATGGCGAAAAGCGCGGTTTCAGACCCATTCGCAACAAAGAATTTGAATTCAGTGTCATGGTTCCCAGCGATTACCTGATCAGAGAAAACGTCAGCCAGGCACTTCTAGCTTCTGTCGGTGCTTTTGACGGGCAATTTCTGATGCATGTGCAGGCCGCTACCTATGATGAACCACAGAACCTTTCTCAGGTCGGCAAGGCAATTAAAGAAAGCCTTATGCCATTCCAGCCAAGACTTTTCGACCAATGGAAGAGCGAACTTGCCGGAGTCGAAATCGGGCACGTTCTTTTTCATTTCCTCAAAAACAATCGTCGACTTTTTACTCACATGGTCCTGATCCCTCTAGGCAAGAAGCTGGTGGTACTGAATTTCTATCACGGCAGCCTGCAGTTGATGAAGCACATGACCAACCTGCGTGAACGTATTATCGAAACCCTTAGTCTGCCAAAGATCGAAGCGATTGGCGGCATTCTTCCGGGTGAAATTCCTGATGAACTAACTGTGAGCGGTGCAAATGAATTCGGCGAGATCGATTCTTACCAGGAACCGGCATTTCAGGGCAGCGATGAGATAACCATCACTCCGTCTCAGCCTGACTCTTCAGGCGAGCCGGCCTGGGAATCAACACCACCCCCGCCGTCTGATGAAGAGCCCGTTGACGACGACACTACTCTGCGGCCAGATTCTTTTACTGGCGGTGACTCCGGAGATTCCGGAGAAGACTCTGATTATCCTGACCCCCCGTCGGTTGACGATGAAGCCGGCGATGACGTGCCACCGCCCCCAGAACCATCAGACGATGAAGTTCCGCCTCCGCCTGAGCCATCAGATGATGATTCGGCCGGCGATTCATCCGGAGACACACCGCCGCCTGACGGCAGTTATGGCGACGGCGGCAGCAATGTTGACGATGATGATTATTACCCGGGTCCGAGTGATGATGGCGGTGAAGTCGCCTTCTAGGGAAGCACCGCACAGGAACCATCCCGACGTTGATCGGCAGCCGTTGTCAGGCTGCCGTTTTCATTTCTGATAATACTTACCAGGCCAAAAAAATCATCACAACCTGCTTTGATTTCAGATTTTTCAACCAGCTTCCTGGCCTCGTTGGTTAACCCGGTTTCTGGCTGCCATTCAAGCGTTAGAAGATCTTTGTAATCAAGGTAAAATCTCGGAGCGGCAACGCAAGTCGCCGGTGTGTGACCCTTTAGAAGGCGGGCAAGTGCCAGGGCAGTATTAAAGATTATGCGGTCGGCACCAGCGCCACCAATCGCCAGCCAGAGTCGGCCATTTCTGGTTACAATAACGGGAGACTTCGAAGAGACCGGGCCTGCGTCATCAGGGTAATCTGCAGGGTAAGAAGCGACCTGCCCGGTATAATTGCGCAGGCCATTATTGTAGAAAAAGCCACCCGGAGCCAGTTCTCCTGTGCCGAAATGGTTGCCAAGTGTCAGAGTAATCGAGACTGCCATGCCGTTTTTATCCAGAACACAGAGATGAGTGGTGTTTGAATCAGCCACTTTACTGCCGGTTTCGCTGGTCGGTGGTTGATATTTTTTTACAAATTCATCAAATTTTTCGGGCGTCTTCAGACA
>JAKQKW010000152.1 GCA_029560455.1 Candidatus Rifleibacteriota bacterium | reverse complement strand
ACGCAGATGTGACTGTCGCGATCACGACAGAAAGTATCGACGATATCGAGCTGATCCGGGTTGTTGTCCTGAAATTCGTCGATGAGAAAAACGCGCCGCGCCGGCATGACACCAGCCTGTCGCAGGTCTTTGACCAGATTGCGGCCGCGCAGAAGAATCTCGTCGAAATCGAGAAAACCCCGGCGTTCAAGCTCTTCAAGATAACAGACATAGAACCGGAACAGCCATTCAAGGGTTCTTTTCTCAAGCTCGGTGGCAGAAACAGGCCGGGTTTTAAAGATTTCTCGGGCCAGACCGTAGAATTCGGCCGGCTTGAGCAGATAGCGGCGTATCCGGCTCAGCGCCCCCGGAAACTCTCGCACCAGCTTCATCGCCACCGCAGCGCCGAGAGCCTCAGGCCCCTCGATAATACGATCACCGAACTTCTCGGCAAAGCTGTCGACCAGCTCAGCGATCACCAGCTGCCGGTTATTTTCGGCAATTACTGCGTCAGAGCGGTCAAGACCTGCACCGAACGGATCCTGGCGCAGAAATCTTGAAATGAACGAATGAAAGGTGGCGACTTCCATTTCACGCAGTTTTGACGGGTGAATGCGGCGTTTATCGACGAGGCGGGCCTTCATTTCGGCAGCCGCCTTGGTGGTGTAGGTAATCGCCACGATTTCATCAGGTCTGACGCCCTGTTCCAGCAGAGCGGCAATGCGGCGGGTCAGAACTTCGGTCTTACCCGAGCCGGCCCCGGCAGAAATGCGCATTTTGCCGCTGGCCGAAGCGAGAACTGCCTGCTGCTGTTCATCGGTGAGCCCGGCAACCAGATCGACAAGCACCTGTGAAAGTTCAGACATGACTGTCACCTCCGGCCTTCAGGGCAGCCAGTCTTTCCTGGCAGAACGGCAAAAATTCACAGGCCGGCTGCCGGTTCGAATCAAAATTCAGGCATGATCGGGCATCTGGGTGTGCCGAGGGGCGGCAGTCAAAGGTGCGATCACCCATGATTTCGTCGAGAATTTCGACAATCTGCTGTTCGAAACCGTTCAAGACCGATTCGCTCACCGGCAGACCATAATTCGGGCCACAGCCGAAGTTTAGCGAGGCTGAGCGCAAAAACCCGGCCTGCATTTCTTTATAAGCCTTTTTATATGGTTCCTTTTTTATATAGAGAAGTGCGGCCACTACGTTTTTGTGGCCAAGCATGCGGCAGGCCAGCAGGTAAAGCGGCATCTGCAGCTCGCGCGGACGCCCTTCCGCCGGAAAAGCCTGTTCAAAAACCTTTTCTGACGAGAGAGTGTCTGAGCTGGTCTTGTAATCGACGACCAGCACCGAATCATCGTTCAGTCGCACCAGACGGTCGAAACGTCCCCTGAACCGGCAGCCATGCAGCTTGAAATTAAAAGCGTGTTCGACCCCGATGGTGCCCCGGGCTGGCAGCTGGTCGCAGTCGTAGATGGCCGAACAGTAAAGCGGCAGCGCTTTGAGGATTGCATCAGATTCGAGATGGCGCTGGAAAAATTCGATGCTGCCAAGCATTGGCGCGGCGGCGATCGTAAAGATCTCATGAATATCTTTTTCATCTGGCTTTTTGCCAAGTTCCCAGATGCTGCCCGGCCGATGCAGATGTTCGAGACAGGCATGGAATGCGTTGCCAGTGATAAAATGCGGCAGCTTTGCGAGAAGCGGATCCTGGATTCTCAGAATATTGAGAAAGAAAAAACGCCGGGGGCAGTCGACGTAATTCGCCAGTGAACTGGCGGTAAAGCAGTAGTCTTCGGGCAGCTGAATCATGTCGGTGGCATGGGTGGTAAAGCTGCGAGGCCTGATACCATGCACTGACGCGCCTGATGGCAAACACTGTTCGACTTCCTGCAGAACCGGTTCGATCGCTGCAAGCATTTCGGGGCTGAGACGGGTCAGGCGGGTTCTGACCTCGCCCAGCGTCAGCGGTCTTTCTTCGGCTTCGGCCAATTCAGGCTGCAGACCGATCTCGTGCAGAAACGGCGCCGGCGATGCCGGGTCAGAGCCAAGACGCTGTGGAAACGTCAGAATCAGGCTCTCTTTGGCGCGTGTCATGGCGACATAGAACAGGCGCCGTTCTTCTTCGAGGTGGTCTTCGATACTGACCGGGTATGGGTTGAAAAAACTGACCGGGCGCGGCATCTGGTCGAAACGGCGGCGCAATTCTTCGATCGATGGGGTCGGAACCAGCAGGTTTTCACGCAGATTAACCGGAAACTGCCCCTCGCACAGGCCACAAATGGCCACCACGGGAAATTCAAGACCTTTAGACTGATGCACCGTCATGATGCGCACGCCATCGACCGGGGTGTCGTTTACCTGTTCAAGCGTCGAAGCGTAATAGGTCAGCCACTCGTCGAAGCCGGGCATCAGATCTGATACGGTCGGCTGTCGGTTGTGCTGCGCCTGAAACATTTCGCAGTAATCGGCGAGCATCGAGCGGAAATGCAGAATATTGCGTGCCGGCGCCGAAGAAGGGTTTTGCAGCAGATGTGAAACGGTGAGCAGAAGCCTGGCAAGAACCGCCGGCAGCGGTTCGGTCGCACAGCCGCCGAGAATATTAACCATTTCGGCGAACGAAGCAGCTCTGAGCATAGTCTCAGGGTCAGTTTCTGGCAGCGTCGAAAAATCGCCGGCGCTGATCTTTTCGAGAATATTCTGCATCGTCAGTGACGGCGAAAGTTCGGCCAGCACCGCCTGTATCCAGAGCGGGCTGAGTCGAAAAACCGGCGAGGCAAAAGCCCGCTGCAGCGCATTATTGCGTTCCGGGCTGCTTTCGCTGGCAGCGATCTTCAGCAGAGCAACCAGAGCAATCACCTCTTCAGACCTGAAGAACTTCATGTCACCGGCGATTTCGAACGGAACATGCAGAGCCTGCAGACATTCAGCGATCAGATCGATCTGGTAATTGTTGCGCACCAGAATAGCAATTTCAGAAGGCTTGTAGACTCTTTCGCCGCCGTAAACCATCAGTGCGGCAAGTTTTCTGGCCAGCATTCTCGCCTCTTCAAGTTCATCTCTGGCCCTGAAAAGCCTGACACTGCCCTCGCGATCGCTGGCGGCCTTCAAATCACCTTCACCCTGAGAGCCATTTTTCCAGGCCAGGCGACCGGCAGCTTTGACAATGCCTTGCGCCGAGCGGTAATTCATTTCGAGCGGAAAAACCCTGGCGTTGAAACGCTTTTTAAATGGACCATTGGCGGTCATCATCGAGGGGTCGGCGCCCCTGAAACGGTAGATGCTCTGGCGCGGGTCGCCAATAACCGCAGTTTTGACCCTGTCGTCTTCACCCTTGAGCAGACAGAGCAGCAGAAACTGCGCCGGGTCGGTATCCTGAAATTCATCGACGAGAATGACCTTGAACCGGTCGCGGTAAGTGCAGGCAATGGCCGGGTTCTGCAGCACTCTGATACTGAGGCTGATCAGGTCGCGAAAATCGAGATAGCCGGTCAAAGCCCTTTCCCGCTCATAGAGACGAAAAAGATTCAGCAGTTCGCCAAGCCTGGCACGCGTGCGGTCAGACAGGTTCTGACAGGCTTTTACCGCCACGGCGAACTCATCAACATCGACCAGGTTTGATTTGAGCAGCGAAATGAACGTCAGCACTTCCTGTTGAAAACCGCGGCGGCAAAGCACCTTGCCAAATTCGGCAAAAGCTTCAGGTTGCTGACGGCCGCAAACGGTGCTCATCATCAGCGCTTCCTTGAAACCGGTCAGCAGCTTAAAATCAGGTTTGATGCCGACCAGCCAGTATTGTTCGCGCAGAATGCGAGCGCAGAAAGAATGAAAAGTCGATATCCAGCATTGATCAAAGCTGTGCGGGTAATATTGCAGCACCCGTTCACGCAGTTCGAGAGCAGCCTTGTCAGAAAAGGTCAGCGCCAGAATCTCTCTCAGCCTGGTGCCTTTCTGCAGCAAATCGCCGATCAGCACCGAGATGGTTCTGGTTTTGCCGGTGCCCGGACCGGCAACAATCAGTGATGGCCGGCTGAATTTTCTGATAATGGCAGTCTGCTGCTCGTTGAGCTTTTTCAGATCTTCTGCCAGTGATGGTATTGCTGCCTGATTCATAGGCAGTCAGTTTACTGCATCCCCGGCCGGCCGGCAAATCATATCTGCCCGATGCTCTGGCCTGCTTGCATCGGGCGGCGGTCTGGCATATATTCACAAAAAACGAAAGTTGAGTTTTTATGGCAGCAGCAAAAAAAGAACGCATCGTCGACATTCTCGAAGAAATTTCGGCCATTCACTCGCC
>JAKQKW010000144.1 GCA_029560455.1 Candidatus Rifleibacteriota bacterium | reverse complement strand
ATCTCTTCTGCCAGTTCGATGAACTTCGCGTCTTCTTTCTTCGCGTCAAAGCGCCCGACCAGAGCCATGTAACCAGCCTGCGTCATCGGTTCGGGGTTGTTGTTTTTCACCAGTTCGATATAAGGCTTGAGATACTTGCTGAGAATGCGTGGCGAAAGTTTGCGGTGCACTTCTTTGCGCAGATCGCCGGCAAATGACATCATCGGATCGCTGCCGTTGCGCCCTTCTTCAAAATACTCGGCAGCACTGCGGATGTCGCCGATCAGATCGCCGCCGCCACTTCTGATGGGCAGCTTTTTCAGCACCTCGCGGCAGTAATAAATGTATTCGTTGGTGGGGCCCTGCATTGTGTTGAGCGTGCGCAGGGTTTCGGCAAAAAGTCGCTGGTAGATCGTCTCGATGTTTTCTTTGATATCGCGGTTGTCGGTGATCTTCTCTTCTTTGTCGAGCAGTCTGATGTTTACCAGCACTGCGATCAGCATGTCTATTTTCTTTTCGATATCGGGTTCCTGTCTTGATTCTATGATCTTCCCGATGATTTTGTCCCAGGTGTTGAGCGGAACCATGCCATGTTCAGCTGCAGAAATGCCAGAAGCGTTTTCAACCATTCTTTCCCTCCCTGTCCTGTCTATAATTATTGAATAACATGTTTTGCAGAAAGTGTCTATTAACAACTGTTAACGACAAATTTTTCCAGGTAGTTGTATTAAAAAGCCCGAAGGCTTACAATAATTCTAGAAACAAACAAAAAAAACGGCAGTCAGGGTCTTTTTTCATTCGCAAACAGGGGAACACCTCGTAAAAAGGCCGCCAGACTGTGGTTGGTTGCGAAACATAGTTGTATGCGGGGCGAGGGAAAATCATGGAAAATAGAACAGATGACGATTCGGGTAATCAGTGCGCGCTTGACTCCGAAGAATATCTGAAAGCAGTTCTCGAAATTTCGCTCGACGGTTTTTGGGCAATGAACCTCGACGGAAAAATCCTTACGGTAAATGATGCCTATTGCCGCATGACCGGTTATTCTCGCGAAGAATTGCTGGAAAAATCAGCCTGGGATCTCGACGCTGATGAAGATCAGCAGACGGTCCTGGCAAATATGGCCAAAGTGCGTCAGGCCGGGTATGCAAGATTTGAAAAGCGGCACCGGGCAAAGAACGGTAATATTATTGATTTCGAGATTGCGGTTGCTTTTTTGAAAGCTTTTGGCGGCCAGTTGATCTGCTTCTGCCGCGATATCAGTGAGCGCAAAAAATACGAAGCCAGAATGTGCAAAAACGAAGCTTCACTGAAGATGTCGCAGCATCAGAGCCATACCGGCAGCTGGGAACTCAATCACCAGACGAAACAGCTTGCCTGGTCTGATGAGGTTTTTCGTATTTTCGAACTGGACCCGGCCATATTTGGAGCGAGCTATGAATACTTTCTTTCGATTATTCACCCTGAAGACCGGGAAAAGGTTAACGAAGTTTTTCTGAGATCACTGCATGAAAAGACCTTCTATCACGTCGAACATCGCCTGCTGATGCCAGACGGGCGCATTAAATATGTGTTCGAATTTTGTGAGACCAGTTTTTCTGAAAGTGGTGAGCCACTCGTCTCGAACGGAACGGTTCAGGATGTGACTACCCTCAAGCAGACAATTATTGCGTTGCGCGAGAGCGAGGCCAAACTGCGGGCAATCAGTGACAATCTGCCCGATGGCATGGTTTATCAGATCGACGCCGGAATCGACGGCAAAAGCCGCAAATTTACCTTCGTCAGCGCCGGAGTTGTTAAACTGCACGGCGTTTCAAGAGAAGAGGCCTTCAGAAACCCCGAATCGATTTATTCCCAGATACATCCCGACGACAGACAGATGCTGGCCGCCAGAGAGAAAGAATGTGCTGCCAATCTTTCTGATTTTAACTGTGAGGCAAGATTCGTTCTGCCAGACGGCAGGCAGCGCTGGGCTCTTTTTTCATCGCAGCTGCGGCGACGCGACGATGGCCATATCATCTGCTGTGGCGTCGAGATCGATATCACCACCCAGAAAGAAGCCGAGCAGGAAAACCTGGCGCTTGAGAGTCGTCTGCACCATATTCAGAAACTTGAATCGCTGGCAACTCTGGCTGGCGGCATTGCACACGGCTTCAACAATCTTTTCGCCGGGGTTTATGGTAACATCGACCTGGCGCTTAACACTTCAGCTGAACCGAAAGTCATTGAGTTTCTCGAAAATTCGATGCGCACGATTGACCGGGCCCGTTCGCTTACCGGGCAGCTGCTCACCTTTTCCAAAGGCGGGGCCCCCTGCCGCAAACCCGGTAACTTGGCCACCTGCATTGCTGAATCGGTTCAACTGGCACTTGAGGGGTCAAAGGTCGCCTGCAGTTTCAGATTTGCTGATAATCTCATGAATTGCGTTTTTGACCGAAGTCAGATTGCTCAGGCGGTTGAAAATATTGCTTTGAATGCCAGACAGGCCATGCCAGATGGCGGCAATCTTGAAGTTACCGGTGAAAATTGTTTGAGCTGCTGGCTGCCAGCTGTATGCCGGCCCGGAAACTATGTGAAGCTGACTTTTAAAGACACCGGGCCCGGTATGTCGAAGGATATTCTCGAAAAGATTTTTGACCCGTTCTTTTCGACCCGGCCAGGCGGCCCTGGTATGGGCCTGCCGACCTGCTTTTCGATTATAAGTCAGCATGATGGCTATATCGAGGCTGATTCTGAGCCTGGTGTCGGCAGTATTTTTACGATTTATCTGCCTGCTTCCGCTGAAATTAAGCCGGCTGCAGCGCAGACGGTAAGTTTCTCTGATCATATCGGTAATGGCACGATCCTGGTAATGGATGACGAAGAGATTCTGCGCGAAACAATCGGCATGATGCTGCAGACACTTGGCTATTCTGTCGTCTGTCATGAAAACGCTGAATCGGCCGTGCGCTATTTTCTCGACGAAACCCTGGCCGGCCGGAAACTTGCCGCGGTGCTGCTCGACCTGACCATACCCGGCGGCCCGGGCGGTCGTGAGGTGATCAGAGAAATCCGCAACGTCTGCCAGAAAACCCCGGTGTTTGTCGTCAGCGGCTATGCCGATGACCCGGTTATGGCCAATCCGCAGCAGTTCGGTTTTAACGCCAGTCTGTGCAAGCCTTTTAAAAGAGCCGATCTCGAAAAAACGCTGGCGGCACACATAGGCGCGCCGCCAGCAGCTAAGCCACTTCCAGAACTTTAATCGACGGTTATCGATTTGCTGACGTTCTTGGGTACATCGGGATGAACCCCATGATTGGCTATTTCCAGGCGGTCCATGAACTGCATTTTCTTCAGGCTCATTCTGAAGGCCAGCATCTGCAGAACCACGGTTATGGCAAAGATTGAAATGATCTTTGACCCGGTTTTCGGAATGACAATATAGCCGTATTTATAAGGGAAAGCTGAAGACGGCGTTACCGAAACCGCTTCA
>JAKQKW010000123.1 GCA_029560455.1 Candidatus Rifleibacteriota bacterium | reverse complement strand
TCTCACAAAGCCTCTTTAAATACTATTCTTCAGTCTCGTTTTGAGCGAATACCAACCCGAATCAATTCTACCATAGAGCATATCAACGACCTTGAAGCTCTTAAAAACCTCGTTATCAAGGCCGCTCTCGCCGAAAGCCTCAAAGGGTTTCAAGAATATCTCGATTCAATTATCAAACCAGCCAACAAAGTCTCAGAACCCGCCGCCGCCTACAAACCAGTTCCGGTAACCCCCAAAGCAAAACCCCGCCGAACCCCAAAATAACCCCGACTCCCAGGTTCCTGAGCCTGCCGAATGGCTCATGCCTAAGGGAAAAAGCCCGCGCCGGTGCCAGCTTTATCGATGCATGGCTTCACCACTTATCGCTTTGACCAGTTTTCTCAGACCACCGCTCCTGTGCTTGTCCATGCAAAATCAGTTCCCCAAAATAGCAAAGCTGTTTTTGGGCTAAGACGCCTGATAAGTGTTGAAACCCTGTCCCTGGCTTGCGGTTCCAAAAGAACGGCGCGACTTGCCCGATTGCAATTCCTGGGCTATACTTTCTGAAGCAAAGTCTTTCTGCAAATTTTTCCTGTCGGGATACTAATGAAAAAAACAACCTGCCGGCCCAAAGTATATCTGGAGACTTCTATTCCCAGTTATCTCGCTTCGAGGCCAAGCAATGACCTGAGGGTCTGCGCCAATCAGAACATATCTTTCGACTGGTGGACTAACCGCCGGCATCTGTTTGAGTTATATATTTCCGAACTGGTGATAGAGGAATCTTCGCTCGGCGACACCGAAGCCGCAAAAAGACGCCTGGATCTGCTGATTGACATTCCGCTTTTACAAAACAATGAAAGCACAAAGCAGCTGTCGGCCTATCTTATAGACAAAGGTTCTCTTCCGGTAAAAGCAAGACTTGACGCACTTCACATTGCTATTGCAACCGTACATGGAATTGAATATCTTTTGACCTGGAACTGTACGCATATTGCCAACGCTATCATGCGACCCAGGATCGAACAGGCCTGCCGCGACTTCGGTTTTGAACCGCCAATTATCTGTACACCACAGGAACTAATGGAGGGCTGACATGTGGAATGACCCGATCATCGAAGAAACTCGCAAACGGCGTGATGAACTCGCGCAAAAACTTGGCGGTGAGCTTGAAGCTATCTGCAAAGCATTACAGAAAAGGGAAGCAGAAACCACCAGAAAGGTTGTCAGCCTCCAACCACGCAAAGCCCGTCTGCCAAAAAAGGCTGCCTGATCCGCCTCCCAAAAGTAATCGGCACCAACTTCAAAGGCATAGATCGCTTTGACCAGTTTTCTCAGTCCACTACTGTCAGCCTGGCAAAGCCAGTCGGTTGTCGAAAAAAGGTTATTGAATTGACAAGCCGGTAGTAATGCAATATTATTATTTAAACAAAAAACAGTATTGTATTACTATTTTAAAGGGCTGGCCAGATGGAAGAAATCCCGCAGTTATCACGGTATTTTGTTCGCATTCTGAAGCGGGATTTCCGCAGAACCTGCCTTGAAAAATCTCTGATGGCCGGGCGATTGCCGGCTGTGTTCCTTTTACCCCTGATCTGAAGAGCCTGAAGCAATTGCTCGAGATCGGCGATGAGCGCACTCTCAAGACTTATTTGAGATATCTCGAAGACTGCGGGGTAATCAGAACCGTCACCCGCAGCGGTTATGGCATGCGTGCCTTTGAAAAGCCCGAAAAAATCTATCTTGATAACCCGAATCAGCTGTATGCCCTTTCTGGCGGCCGCCCTCCCAACCCCGGTACTTTGCGGGAAACTTTTTTCCTCAATGCGGTGGCTTCGCGGCATGCCGTTTCAATTCCGGCCCGCGGCGATTTCCGCGTCGACAACGACAAGGTTGTCGAGATCGGCGGAAGAGGCAAGGGCTTTTCGCAGATTGGCACAGGGTATCATACGTTCATGGTGAAGCGTTTCGATCGGGCCGCTGCCGGCAGGCGTTTCTTTGCATCTGCAATGACCATGACTGCAAATCAGGATTCAGATGACGCCAGTTACCTTGAACTGGCTGAATTTATCGCTACCTGGGGCGAGCCTGACCGCATAAACCATGATCTTGCAGAACTTTTTACCAGAGTCGTTTTTAATGTCGCCACGGCGAATCGCGACGACCACCTTCGCAATCATGGCTTCATGAGAACTCCGGCGGGTTGGCGCCTGGCTCCGGCTTTCGACATGAACCCTTCTTTTAAAAAAGATGAACATGCTCTGGCACTCGATCTCTATAACCGGCAGCCGGATATAAACGCCGTCCTGGCAACGGCTGAATATTATCGGCTCGATCTGAACCAGGCCAGAAAAATCATCAGTCACACAGGCAAAGTTATCGCCAGCTGGAAAACCCGCGCCAGAAAACTCGGCCTGCCGGCCCATGCAATCGCAGAAGCAGAACATCTCTTCCTGCCATTGAGTTATTGATCTCCCCAGACTTCTGCCGGCCCCTGATCATGCCCCCCTGAGAAAATCAGGCAGGCTTTTAAGGCTTCGGATTGAGCTCACGTCACCTGACCCATCTTTATGAAGTCGTCGGCTCATGATCTTGAGGGAAAAAGCCCGCGCCCGCACCAGTCCTTTCACGGGTTTCTGCTCCCGAGCTGTCTGGTTGCTTAAAGAAATTCTCGGAATCCTGGTCGATGTAAACATACGCAGGCAGGCTGCGGCTTTTGTCGCGGCGGTCGAAGACGATCAGCCAGGCTTCTTTTGCCTGTCTGATATGTTCGACGGTGATCGTTGCCCGGTTTTCTCGGCCCACCACTGAAACACGCCTGCCAGCTAGATACGCCCGGGTGTTATTTCAAAATATTAGTTTGCTTTTCATTATGGCTTGTTTATACTCATCAGGTAACTATTGCGTGTTTAGTTTGATTTCCGGAAGTGGTTATGAATATCAGGAAAAAAATACTGACCGACGAAAACAACGAGCCGATAGCGGTCCAGATTGATTACAAAGATTGGCTGGAATGCGAGAAGATTCTGAATCTGAAATCTTCTCAGGTTGTCGATCTTTCAGAATTTTCGGGAAAAATTTCATTAACCGAGGACCCGCTTGAATTTCAGAAAAAAATCCGGGATGAGTGGAATTGAACTATCTTCTCGATACCAATATTGTCTTGTATCATCTTGGCGGAAAACTTAGAGAGCCGTTGCCAGATGGCAGATTCATCGTTTCTTTTGTAACCGAGATCGAGCTGTTGTCTTATCCTGACCTTACTGAAGCCGACGAGCTGGTTATTCGTGAATTTCTGGGAAAAATTCAGATTGTTGGCTTGACTCAGGAAATCAAAGATAGAAAGATATCTCTCAGAAGAGGCGCCAGGCTTAAAACGCCAGATGCATTGATAGCAGCCACTGCCATCATCTACGACACATGCGTTTTGACTAATGATACGCAGTTTCAGCGCATTGGTGAGCTACGCTGTAAGGCCCTTCCAATAAAATAAAGTGCCGCGAAGCTTACCTTTCTGCAGCTGTAAGCGCTGGTATAGCAGGCGACGCCCTCACCGCCTCCTGAGCTTGAAGAAGGATGGTCACTGAGCCGTCTGGTTGCCGACCTGAGAAAATCAGGCGGCCCTGGTTACCGGTGTCAACTGGAAAATCTCGGCGTTTCGGGCAGCTGTTTTGAGATCGCCTTTTTGCAACGCCATGCGAGTTTCGTCGAGCTTCCCCCTGTGGCTTTTCGATTTCCTCCATTAACCCATTCCCTGAGCCTCGGTTCCTGAGCCGGCCCTGGCCGGTCGAAGGAGTCGAAGGGCTCATGCCTAAGGGGAAAAGCCCGCGCTGGTGCCTGCCTTATCGATACAGGGCTTCATCACTTATTGTCTTGACCAGTTTTCTCAGACCACCACTCCCCAAAATAACCCCGACCAACTATCGGCTAAATAGATAGTTGCTTTCGGCCTGTCATCTGTCTTAATATAACCTGAAACTGAAACCAGGGAGACAGTGAATATGAGCAAAGTTGCTTTGATTACCGGCGTTACCGGGCAGGACGGCGCCTACCTGGCCGAATTTCTGCTGAAAAAAGGCTACGAGGTTCACGGGATCAAGCGTCGTTCATCGCTGTTCAACACTGACCGTATCGACCACCTTTACCAGGACCCGCACGTCGACAACCGGCGTTTCACTCTGCATTACGGCGACATGACCGATTCGACGAACCTGATTCGCATCATTCAGCAGGTCAAGCCGCACGAAATTTACAACCTGGCAGCCCAGAGCCATGTTGCCGTCTCTTTCGAATCGCCCGAATACACGGCCAACGCCGACGGCATCGGCACCCTGCGCCTGCTCGAAGCGATCAGAATTCTCGGGCTCGAAAAGCACACGCGCTTTTACCAGGCCTCGACTTCCGAGCTTTACGGCCTTGTCCAGGAAACCCCGCAGAAAGAAACGACACCCTTCTACCCGCGCTCGCCCTATGCCGTCGCCAAGCTCTACGCCTACTGGATCACCGTCAACTACCGCGAAGCCTACGGTATTTTCGGCTGTAACGGCATCCTTTTCAACCACGAGTCACCGCTGCGCGGCGAAACCTTCGTTACCAGAAAGATCACCCGCGCCATATCGCGCATCGCGCTCGGGCTGCAGGAATGCCTGTATCTGGGCAATCTCAACTCTCTGCGCGACTGGGGTCACGCCCGCGACTACGTCGAAATGCAGTGGCTGATGCTGCAGCAGGAAAAACCCGACGACTTCGTCATTGCCACCGGCCGCCAGAAATCGGTGCGCGATTTCGTCAATGCCGCCGCCGCCGAACTCGGCATCAAAATCGCGTGGCAGGGTGAGGGAGTTGGCGAAACCGGCACCGTCAGCGAAGTCGTCACCAGTGATAAAGATATCAAACTGAAGCCCGGTCAGACGATCGTCAAGGTCGACCCGCGCTATTTCAGGCCCACCGAAGTCGAAACCCTGCTCGGCGATCCGACCAAGGCTTTCAGCAAGCTCGGCTGGCGCCCGAAAACCACCCTCGAAGAACTCGTCGCCGAAATGGTCAGAAGCGATCTCGAAACCGCCAAACGCGACGAACTCTGCCAGCAGCACGGCTTCCAGACCTTCGCCTACAATGAGTAAAGCCGCTAAAATCTATATCGCCGGTCACACCGGTCTGGTCGGCTCGGCCCTGGTTAAAGCCCTGACCGCCGCCGGTCATACCAACCTCGTCTACCGCACCTCGAAAGAGCTCGACCTCACCCGCCAGGCCGATGTCGAAGCCTTCTTCGCGGCAGAAAAACCCGAATATGTCTTTCTGGCGGCCGCCAAAGTCGGCGGTATCCATGCCAACAACACCTATCCGGCCGAATTTGCTTATAGTAACCTCTGTATTCAGAATAACGTCATTCATTCAGCCTGGAAACACGGCGTAAAAAGACTGCTGTTTCTCGGGTCCTCATGCATCTACCCTCGCGCATGCCCGCAGCCGATGCGCGAGGAACACCTGCTGAGCGGCCCGCTTGAACCGACGAACGAGCCTTATGCGATTGCCAAGATTGCCGGTCTGAAAATGTGTGAAGCTTACAACCGCCAGTATGGCACGCAGTTTGTCGCCGTCATGCCGACGAATCTCTACGGCCCCGGCGACAACTTCGATCTGCAGACCTCGCATGTGCTGCCGGCCCTGCTGCGCAAATTCGTCGAAGCCGCCGCCGCTGGCCTGCCCGAAGTGACCATCTGGGGCACCGGCACCCCCCGGCGTGAATTTCTCTATGTCGACGACATGGCCGCCGGCTGCCTGCATGTGATGAATCTCGACGACGCTGTGCTCAGGCGCGAGCTTTTGAGCTATCCGCGCCCCTGTTTCGTCAACCTCGGCTGCGGCGAAGACATCAGCATCGCCGATCTCGCGGCACTGGTCGCAGAAGTCACTGGCTTCAAAGGCCGCCTGACCTTCGATACGACGAAGCCCGACGGCACCCCGCGCAAACTTCTCGACATCAGCCGCCTGCGCGCCCTCGGCTGGTCACCGCAAACCTCCCTCGCCGAAGGCCTGCGCCACACCCTCGCCTTCTTCACCGCTTCCTGAGCAATCTGGAGCAATCCGGAGCAATCCGGGGACATGACCCGTAGTGAGCAATCTGGGGACATGACCCGAATTCGCAGAATTCGGGATCGTGTCCCCAGATTGCGGAGTTGCAGAATTCAGGATCGTGTCCCCGGATTGTAGGCAATATGGCGTTTGCGGTTATATTATTGGTATGGTATGATTTTGACAGCGGGAAAAGTGGAGTGAATATGGATATTACCAGTATAAAAAAAATGACCCTGGTAGAGCGTCTCCAGGCCATGGAACTGCTGTGGGATTCGCTTTCTCAAGATGAGAATGAACTTGAGTCGCCAGACTGGCATCATAAGGTTCTTGCAGACCGCAGGAAAACCCTTGCCCCTGAAAAAATGGTTCCACTGTCAGAAGTTAAGAAAAACCTGGCAAGATGAAATGCCGCGAAGTTTTCCTTTCTGTCGATGCAAATGCTGATTTTAAAGCGGGCCGTGAATTTTACGATTTGAATTCAAAAAAAGCTGGGGATTATTTTGTCTCCAGCATTCTGGCAGATCTTGAATCTTTAAATTTTTACGCA
>JAKQKW010000098.1 GCA_029560455.1 Candidatus Rifleibacteriota bacterium | reverse complement strand
AAAACTTTGACCTCTTCGCCGGCGGCGATGCGGCCGTCTTTGTTCTTGTCTTCAAGCACCACGTCTTCGAGTTTGAGATAGGGCATGTTGGGGTTGGCAACTTCGCTGAGAAAGTTGAACCATTCGGTATCCTGGGCAATTGCATGCTCACGGTAGCGGGCTTTGTAAGTTTTGAACCCCTGACGGGTCGGGAAGAATATGGAAAGCCCTCTGGTGTCTTTGAATTTTTCGCCGTTGGCGGCAGTTTTTGCGACATAGCCGCCGCTTTTTCTTTCGCCGACAATGGTCGAAAGAAGTTGTGACGCGGCAGAGCGGGTTTCAGCCTTGACGCTTGATTTGATCAGCAGGCTGAGAAAGTGCCCAAGATCGATGTAGTCCCCGTATGAATATTTTAGAGCCGCATCTCTGGCTGTTTCGTATTTATCGATGTCATAGATATTCTGGCGCGCAACATTGCAGAAATGGTTGAGGTCGTCTCTGAATTTTTCAGATTTGGCCAGGTCGATGACCGAGAGAACGACTGCGGTGTTACCCTGGGCGCCGCTCATATACGACTTGTTGTAGACCTGTGCGATGTGTTTGCCAAGAAGCAGGGCATCCATTTCCGGTTTTTTGATGAGTTCTGAGGCGATCATATCGTATGGCCAGCCTCTTTCGGGTTCCATGTCGGGGGATCCGACCTGGCAGAGGACATAAGGCGCGGCGGTCCAGGAAACCTCGACCATCTGCATCAGACAGGCGTCAAACCCAAGCAGATCGAGAGGTTTGCCGAGTATGCCCTTGATACGGGCGAGAGTCTCGCCGAGAACAGGTATGCTCATCGAGGTTTTGGAGGTATCGTCATACGAGATATTGTAGGAAATATTTTCGATGGCGTTCTGCATGCCGGCAGACAGGCCGATTTCGCCGGCGTCGGCTTCCATGATGCTTGGCTGAATTTCCTTCCAGCCGGTGCCGTGATTCCAGAGTATGAGTGCGTAGCGTCTGGCGGGGTAATTTTCGTGGGCCCAGCTGACAAAGTCTGTCAGTGCCAGCGGGTCTGCCATATCGACGTCGCCAAGGTCTTCGAGAGCCTTTGAGGTCATTTTGTTGGGGTCTTTGTCGCGAACGATGTAAAAACGCCGGGCGCCAGACCACTTCAATTCAGAGTTATTGGAAAACCCGCCGTTGCGGTCGATCTGAGCGAGAAAATTAACCCGGTCAGAAGAACCGAATTTTTCGATTTCGTTGATATCTATTGAGGTGGCCCCTTCAAGGTTATTGTCGGCAGCCATAAAGATCATGAAGGTCCAGTCTTTTTCAACCGGAGCAGAATTTTCGGCAGATACTGAAACAGCTGTTAAAAACAGCAGCAGGAAAAAAGCGATTGGCGTTGTTATACTCTTGTAATACACACTTTTCCTCCAATGCCTGAATGAAGCATCTTTAATTATACGGGCGTGTACCGAATGTGTCAAATTTCGTCCGCTCTGATTTTTACAATGCGATATTTGACAATTTGGGGCACGTTATGTTATTTTACAATTCCAACTTCCTGGAAGGGAGGACAACGAATGGCACGTGCAAAAACAATTAAAAAGGCTGGCGCTGTCGCTGAAGAACCTGCGGTCACCAGCAAGAAGAAGGGCAAACCGGCATCAGGTGAGGCTAGAGAGTATTCGGTTACTGATAGCTTTGCCAAGGGTGAAATGGTTTACCACAAAGTCTGGGATGACACCGGCGAAGTAATCGAAACCGGTACCACCGAAGACGGCATCAACAAGATGAAGGTTGCTTTCGAAAAGGTTGGAGTTAAAAACCTGAGAATGGGTTGAGAAACTTTCCAGCTTAGAAGAAGACCCGGGTAAACCGGGTCTTTTTTTAAGAAACAATTACTGGAGGATGAGAGCTCTTGGCAGGAGAACACAGCTTCAGGCAGAATGGCTTCTGGCTGCTGAAACCATGCACCCGGCGACTGATCGGGTTTTTGTCGCATCAGGACGCCCGTCTTCGTGGTGAAGGGGCCAAAGCTCTCGGGCGAATCGGTGACCCGGAAGCGGTGGAGCCTCTTATTGCTGCTCTTCTCAAAGAAAAACAGGATGAGCAGATGCCCCTCGCTCTGGCTGAAATTGGTGACCCGTCAGCTCTTGCTCCGCTTCTTGCGGCATTTAAAGAAGCTGAACGGGAAGTGCGACCAAATATTGCCCTGGCTCTCGGCGCTTTTAACGACCGTCAGGCAGTCGCCGCCCTTATAGAAGCGCTTGGCGATCTTGACCCGAATGTCAGATTTAACAGCATCAGCGCATTGGGGCGTCTCAAAGATTCCTCGGCGGTTTCCAATCTGCTTGGCTGCCTTGGCGAGGGCAACGAATGGATATTTCTGAACGTTGTTGATGCTCTCGCAAAAATGGGTGCTCATCGTGCCACCAATCCGCTGGTTGCCTTCTATCTGAAGGAACGCAACGAGCGCAAGCGTTCGGCATTGATTACCGCGCTTGGCAGTATTGGCGATCTGACGGCAGTTCCGACTCTGACCAAAGCTCTGCGTGATACTGACGACCGCGTCAAGGCCAATGCGATCGAGAGCCTGGCTCGACTGGGTCTTCCATCTGAAAAAGCTCTCTCACTTATTCAGCCATTTCTAAAGCATCCTAACAATCGCGTGCGCGGTAATGCCATGATTGCCGTGGCCAATCTAGGCAACTCAGACCTGACGCCAACCATGCGCGCAATGCTCGACGACCCTGACAAATGGATCAGAGCCACTCTGGGTTATGTTCTTTCGGTGGTTGACCATTCACAGGCGCTCGAAATGATAATAGAACTGCTGAAAGATGAAGACGCTGATGTGCGCAAGAACGCAGCTCTGGCACTGTCGAACCGTGCCCGGGAAGCTCAGACAGAGTTGCTGATCAGGATGCTCGCCGATCCGGTTCCGTTCGTCAGATTACAGGCGGTTATTACGCTCGGGCGACTCAAAATAGTTTCCGCGGTTCCCTGGTTGATCAAGATGCTTAAAACTGATCGCAATTTCAAAATCAGATCTGCGGTCATCACCAGTCTCGGGCATATTGGTGACCGTTCAGGAGTGCCGACTTTGCAGAACGCCCTGCGCGACCGAGATTCTCGCGTACGCGCCAATGCAGTAGAAGCAATAGAAGAGGTTCTTAGCGAAGCCGGAATCAATATCATCAGGCCATTGTTGAAAGATTCTGACAATCGTACGCGCTCAAATGCTGCCAAGGCACTTTTTCGTCTTGGTGACGTCGAAGTTCTGCAGGAACTCGAAAAAATGCTGGGGAGCAAGGACATCGCGACCAGGGTTTCGGCGGCCTATGCCCTTATGCAGATCGGTGTGGCCCTGCGTGAGGTAGATGTCTCGCCATTGCCCGGCCCCTTGAAGAGCAGCCTTGAAAAGGTAAAAGTTCCGGAAATGGCTGTTCCCAGACCACCCGTCGAAAAAGAACCTGTTGCGGTCGAGTCTGCTGCTGCCACCGATAATCGAGAAGAGATGAAGAACGCTTTTCTCGAGCATTTCAAGGCTGGTCGACTTAAAGAATCACTCGAACATGTTTCCCGCTATCTGCAGAAATACCCGCATGATCTGATGGCGGTCTTTTTTGGTGCCAATCTGAACCTGCAGTTGAGCAGATTTGACGATGCCATTGAGGGCTTCAAAAAGGCGGTTGAACTCGATCCTTTCAATATTCAGGCTCACAGCAATCTGGGCGCGGCTTACTATCGAAGTGGCAAGCTGGTTGAAGCAATCGAGCATTTCAAAACTGCCCTGAAGCTCAAGCCGGAACTGACAACCGTGCGCTTCAATCTGGCGGGGCTGTTTCTCAAGACCAGTCGCTGGGATGACGCAATCAGACACTTCGAAGAGGGAATGAAATACCAGGCTCCGACCGCTAAAGTATTGTCGAATCTTGGGTTTGCCTATCAGAAAACCGGCAATTTCGAGAAAGCCGCCGAAAGTTATAAAAAGGCTATTGGTCTTGATAATAAGGACGCGGGGGCCTTTTATAATCTGGCACTGATTCTTGCAAAAGCCGGCAAGCGTTCTGAAGCCATGCAGGTTTTGCAGAAGGCATTCAGTGAAGTCCCTGAAGGAGCACCCGGCCTGCCGAATCTGCGTGAGCTCTTTGAACGACTGAAAAGCTGACAGGAGCGCCATTGACCATGGAAAGCCGTCTTCTGACAATAGTTTTTGTAGATATGCAGGGCTATACCCGCAGAAGTGCCGGGCAGACCATCGAAGAAATGAAGCTTTTCCACGACCAGATGTATACTTTCGTCTCTGAAATCATGCAGAAATGGAACGGGGTCATGGTTAAAAGCCTTGGCGATGGCTTTATGGTGCGTTTTGATTCACCGACGAGCGCCGTGCAGGCCGGTATTGAAATTCAACGCCGCCTCGATGCCCGCAATGCCCAGATGATGAATCCCGACAGTATTGTCAGGTTCAGAATTGGTATCAACACTGGCGAGGTTGGTATCGATGAAAATGGTGATCTTTTTGGCGACCCGGTTAATATTGCTTCAAGAATTCAGACTTTTGCGGACCCGAGTGATGTTTTTATTTCTGAATCAACCTATCTCGCCATGAACCGCAACGAATTCGGTGCCGTCGACCTTGGTGCCCAGGAGCTTAAAAACGCCACCCGCGAAATCAAAATTTACAAAATCCTTAAAAATGGCGCACCAGGGCTGACTCTGCCTGGTAATCGACAGGCCAGAACTCCTGATAAAGCTGCAGAAGGAACTCCCCCCGCTTCTGGCAACCATTTAAAACTCATTGCTGCCGGTGTTTTGCTTGGGATTTTTTTGATGGCAGCCGCCGGCGTTGTTTTGAAAAGAATGCGCCGCTCTGACAATCAGCCTGATGTGAAACATATCGGTCAGAAACATGCCGAAATGACCGCAAATCCAGTAAATCCAGAGAACCCGCCGCCGCCGGTTTCAGAACAACATGGCAGGCCGCCGCGTGAAAATATGCCCCCAGGGCCGATGCGACCGCAGACTCTCCTTGAAATCGACCCCGGGTTTCCGAAATTGCCTTTGAATGAAGCTGGCCGTAAGGCTCTTATCGAGATTCAGTCACTTAATAAAACCGGTCGTCCTGATGAGGCACTGCGGGTTGCCCGTTCAATGCTCGAAGATGCCGGCCAGGATAAAAAAATCGTCTGGGCCCTGCTTATTGGCGAACTGCTCTGGACAAACGGGCAGAAACAAAAGGCTCAGGAACTTTTTGCCGACATACAGAGCCGCAGCGGCAATATGCCTGAGCCAGCCAAAAAGCAGTTGCATAACCAGATTGAACTGATCAAAAGCCGATAGAATTGCCGGAGTCGCAAAAAAAAGCCCCGCTGTAATCACAACGGGGCTTTTTGCTGAACAGACTTTTTTCAGGCGAGGTTCCAGCCGGTTGTAAATGCTTTCAGGTTGAGCTCCTGAAGTTTCGGCGGCAACATTTTTTTGATCATTTCTGGCCAGATTTCGGGTTTGACTTCTTTGATCTGGCGCGCGAGAACTCCCAGAAGAACCACGTTGAGGCATTTCTGGTTGCCAAGTTCACGGGCCTTGCCGATGGCATCGACCGCGATCGTCTGAACCGACATGCCGGCAAGAATCTGGGTGATATTTTTCGGGTAAACAGCATTGCCAGCCGAAACCGACATTGGCAGAATATTCTGGGCATTGGTGATCACCAGACCACCCGGTTTCAGGTATTCGGTCCAGCGAAGGGCTTCGAGTTCTTCAAAGGCCAGCAGAATATCACATTCACCCTTTCTGATAATCGGTGAGCAGATGCGTTCGCCAAATCTTACATGGCTGACAACACTGCCCCCGCGCTGCGCCATGCCGTGAATTTCAGATTTCTTGACATCAAACCCGGCTTCCATGGCACATTCTGCCAGAAGATTGCTGGCGAGAAGAGTTCCCTGACCGCCGACGCCGCAAAGCAGAATATTGGTAGTCATAATCATGCCTCCTCTTTGGCCTGGGTAATAGCACCCGGGCGACAAACCGCGGCGCACAGACCGCAATGCACGCAAAGCGCGCTGTTGATTACGGTTTTTCCATCGTCAGGGTTTACCTCAATGGCCGGACAACCAAGTTTCCAGCACATGCCGCATTTGACGCACTTGTCGCGGTTGATCGAAACCAGGCGAACGCGTGGCTTGTAGTTTTTAAGCAGAAAACAGGGGCGTCTGGTTATAATTACCGACGGTTCAGAGTCGTTGAGTGCTTCTTTGAGTGTGCTTTCAAGCAGCTTAAGATCGAATGGATCTACCGTATGAACGTTGCTTATACCACAGGCCCGGCACATGGCTGCAAAATCGAGAACCTTGGTCGGTTCACCCTTGAGAGTTTTGCCGCTGGCCGGGTTTTCCTGATGACCGGTCATGGCAGTGATCGAATTGTCGAGAATCATGGTCACGTGGCGACCTTTGTTGTAAACAGTGTCGATCAGGCCGGTAATGCCGGAGTGCATGAAAGTAGATTCGCCCAGTACAGCTACCAGTTTGCCGTGAATTTTTTCCTTCATGGCCTTTTCGATCCCAAGAGCGTTGGTGATCGAAGCGCCCATGCAGACAATAGTGTGCATCGCATTGTGGGGTGCAAAAGCGCCGAGACTGTAGCAGCCGATGTCGCCGGTTACCGTGCAGTTGAGCTTACGGAGAGTGTAGAAAACCCCACGGTGCGGGCAACCCGGGCAAAGAACCGGCGGCCGGACCGGGATATCTACAGTGGCTTTGGGAGTAGTTGCCGGCATTGGCCGATTAACCAGTTCTTTCAGCGCTTCATGGATAATGTCGGGGTTGAGCTCGCCGCAGATGGGCAGCCGGTCTTTGCCGATGCAGCTGATGCCGAGCGCGCGCACTTCGGTTTCGAGAAACGGGTCATTTTCTTCAATGACGATCAGTTTTTCGACGCTGGCGGCGAACTTTTTGATAAGTTCGGCCGGGAAGGGGTAGGTCAGCCCGAGTTTGAGATAAGAGGCATTCGGGAATACTTCGCGGGCGTGGCAATAGCTGATGCCGGAAGCAATTATGCCGATACTTTTATCGCCTTCTTCAATACGATTGAACGGGCTTTTGCAACCGAGTTCAGCGATTTTTTTCTGGCGTTCTTCAACTTTGGTGTGAAGTTTGCGGGCGTTGTGGGGCAGAACGCAGTATTTGGCCATGTCTCTGACAAATTCGCGTTCCGGGGCTTTTTCACGTTCACCGAGGCTGACAATGCCTTCTGAATGCGAAATTCTCGTGGTGGTGCGTACCATTACCGGAGTATCGAATTCTTCGGAAAGCTTGATGGCGGCGATGGTCATATCTTTTGCTTCCTGGCTGTTCGAGGGTTCGAACATCGGAATCTTGGCCATCATTGCGTAAAAGCGGTTATCCTGCTCATTCTGCGAGCTATGCATGCCGGGGTCGTCAGCCGAAACAATCACCAGAGCGGCGTTAACACCGGTATAGGCAACGGTAAAAAACGGGTCGGCAGCCACGTTCAGCCCGACATGCTTCTGGGCGCAGATAGATCTGGCGCCGCCGTAGCAGGCACCGATGACTGTTTCCATCGCTGTCTTTTCGTTGACTGCCCACTGGGCGTCGATTTCGGCATAAGTGCCGCAGTATTCAAGGATTTCGGTTGATGGAGTTCCGGGGTAGGCTGCGGCAAAGCGCACGCCGGCTTCCCAGGCACCACGGGCAATAGCAGCGTTTCCAGAGAGAAACGCCCGGTTTCCTGAATGCTTCATTCCTTTCTCCTTTGCTGTCTGATATGTTGTGATGGATTATAACATATCAGAAATCCGGGCTGAAAAGGCAAAATGTTGGGCAGTCCCGGGGACGTGGATACATGCCGGTAAAATCGGTTTTCAGTCGTGTTTTTTATCTGATTTCAGCAGTTTTGCAATCTCAAAAGCGAGCTCGACGCCCTGTTCGGCGTTAAGGCGCGGGTCACAGGCGCTCTGAAAGCTTGCAGACTGCTCAAAATCGCCAGCGAAAATTCCGCCGGTACATTCTGCAACCTGAGTGCCGGAGAGCTCAAGGTGAATTCCACCCGGGTGAGTACCGCTTGCCTGATGTATCTGAAAAAAAGATCGTGTTTCGGAGAGAATATCTTCGAAAGCTCGCGTTTTTCTGCCGCTGACGTCTGTTTTTGTGTTGCCGTGCATCGGGTCGCATATCCAGACCACGTGCATGCCTTCGCGTCTGACTGTCTCGATCAGATTGGGGAGAAAATCAGCGATTTTATGATTGCCGAATCTGGTGATGAATGAAAGGCGCCCGGGTTCATTGTCTGGATTCAGGGTTTCAATGAGGGTTTTGAGCTCATCGAGGCTAAATTCCGGCCCGATCTTGATACCGATCGGATTTTTTATGCCACGCATGAATTCTACATGCGCCCCATCGGTCTGCCTGGTTCTGTAGCCAATCCAGAGCATGTGAGCGCTGGTGTCATAGTGCTCGCCGGTGGTCGTGTCCACTCTGGTCATGGCCTCTTCATAATCGAGCAGCAGTGCCTCGTGTGAAGTATACATGTATGAGTCCTGAATACTGGTGAGGTTGCTGTTGCCAAGAGCATGAAAAAAGTTCACGGCTTTGCGGATATCGCAACAAAGTTTTTCGTAGTCAGGGTTCTGATGGAATTTGCCAAAACTTGTAAGATTCCAGGAATTAATGTTTTCGAGCGAGGCAAAACCGCCGTTGGTAAATGCCCGCACCAGATTCAAGGTTGCGGCTGAGCAGAAATAGCCTTCAACCATGCGCGCCGGGTCAGGGATTCTTGCTTCCAGAGTCGGTTCGAGGCTGTTGATCATGTCGCCACGATAGACCGGCAGGTCGATGTCGCCAAGTTTCTCAAGACTGTTTGAACGCGGCTTCGCGTATTGTCCGGCCATTCTGCCAATATTGACAAGGCGCTTTTCACCGGCGTAGGTCAGAATGATTGCGATCTGCAGGATAACTTTTATCAGATCACGTATGTAGGGCCCGTGGCACCTGGAGAAAAGTTCGGCGCAATCACCGGCCTGTAATACAAAAGCTTTTCCGAGACAGACTTCATTCAGCAGATTCTTCAGTCTGCGGGCCTCACCTGCAAACACCAGGGGCGGGAGTTTGCACAGCCTTTCATAAGCAGTCATGAATTTCTGCCGGTCTGGCCATTCTGGCATTTGCTCTGCAGGCAGACTGCGCCAGCTGTTTTTACTCCAGTTCTGATTCGTTATAATTGGCATTTCGGTAGATCTCCGCGAGGCCTGCTTTAAAATGGTGCGCGCTGGGGCGAACCGTGCTGCTGTGAACGCTGTTGCCTTCAAAGAAGTTGAATAATTATGCCACAAATCGTAGACTTTTCCACCTATGCATTCCAGAAAAAGTTATCTTCTGGCGTTGTTCTTTTGTATGGCAGCGGCTGTCATACCGTTTTTTGTCACGGAATTTATACCTGTTACCGATCTTTCACATCATTTGAATCAGACCCGGATTTTTTATCAGGCTTTTTATAATGGTTCAAATGAATACGATATCCATTATACCGGGCCTAATACTATTGTTTATCATCTGTTGTTTTTTCTCTGGCACTTCTTTCCGCCTCTGCTGGCTGGCAAATTGGGTCTGATCATTCTTCTTCAGGCTGGCATATTAACAACTTTTTTAATTGCATATTCTGAAAATTGCAGGCCATCACAAGCCGTAGCGGCGGTTTGTTTCCTGTTCAACACAACTCTATACTGGGGTTTCATGCCATTCATGTCGGGCTGGCCCGTATTTGGTCTGTTCTGGTTGTGGACAAGAAAGTCTCATGAAGCCTCTTCTTCAGGCTTTCTTTTTCAGGGGTTGCTGTTAAGTTTTTTCCTCTGCTGGTCGCATGTTTTATGGTTACTCGGTGCTTTTGCCTGGCTTGCTTACCAGTCGGTCAGGTCTTGTCTAAAAGGTGAAACGATATGGGTTCAGAG
>JAKQKW010000093.1 GCA_029560455.1 Candidatus Rifleibacteriota bacterium | reverse complement strand
TTCTGAACTCTTCGAGAGTTTTCGATTTCCTGCATCGCCACGCTTATCTGGCCGTAGCTTTGCCAGAAGAAAGCCAGAAGCGGAACCCCCGCCAGAAATGCAAGCTTGTGAATGAGTTTCATTTTTGTCTGACCTCTTTCTGTGATTCGTTGATGACGCTTGCGAGAGTGTTATTCTTCAGATAATCAAAAAAATGGCATGCCATTTCATGAAGTAATTTATTTATTTTACACGGAGAAACTGGACACCGGCAGTGGTTTTCTTCAAATTTAAAGGGCCCGTCGATTGCTTCGTAAATTTGCAGCAGAGAAATATTTTCTGGCGGAAAAAGAAGTTTGTAGCCGCCACCCGGGCCACGCAAAGCCGATATCATGCCGCTCTTGCGCAGTCGCTGCATCACTTTTGCCAGATGGGCTTCTGAAGCGTTCAGTGAATTTGCCATTGCCACAAGATTAAGACCTTCGGCCGGATTTTTCGCCAGCAGCAGCATTGAATGAATTCCAAGACTTACCGCTTCAGACATGCCGAGATATGTGCTCATTCTGGGGCTCCGTTGCTATTCTGGTATTTTGATGCCAAAATAGCAGAATCTTGTCGGATCTGCCAAATTTTTTGCCACGGGCACTTGTTTATGCGTGTTATTTTGTAATATAGTTTCAGGGTTACCATTGTTGTTTCTCAGACGAAGCTCTGTTAACATTTTTCCAAACTGAGTCCGGAGGAATTATGAGAATTCTCAAAATTTTTGGCATACTGGTTTTATCTTTTGGTGCTGTTTTCTGTTCTGACGCAGCCTTTGCCCGTACGATCAATGTTGGCGTTGTTATCGATGGCCATACGCCGAACTCTTCGACTCTGCTCGAAATGATCGATGAAGAAACCAGAAAGCTCCTTCCGGAGGGCGATCAGATCAATTTTGTCGAAAAAAACATTCACGATGGCAACTGGAATAATTCTACGATACGGCAAAAATTTGCAACATTGCTTGAAGCACCAGATGCCGATGCCATTCTTGCTGTCGGTCCGGTTGCTTCACAGATAGCTGCTGCAAATGAGAACCTGAAAAAACCGGTTTTGGCTGCTCACGTCATTAACGCTGCCATGCAGGGCCTTAAAAAGATTGATGGTACAAGCGGCACGCCCAATCTGACTTACATCGATGCCGGCATCGATATTGGCCGACATATCGACCGCTTTCAGGAAATTCGCAGCTTTTCGCGTATGCATCTGCTTATCAGCTCATACATGCTCGATGGCATCGCGGGTTTACCTGAATACCTGCGGAAACAGGCTGAAGAACGTGGCGTGAAACTTGTGGTTATCCCGGTTGGCAGCAATCTTGCCGAAGCTGTGGCAAAACTTGCTGACGCCGAGGCTGTTTATGTTGCCCCGATGCTCGACATGCCGCTTGAGCAACAGAAACAGCTGATCGGTAGAATCAATGCGATGAAGGTTCCCAGCATGGCCATGATCGGCAGAGCCCCGGTTGAAAGTGGCGTTCTCTGCAGTATTGCCATGGAAATCGATACTCAGAAGCTCGCCAGACGTATTGCTCTGAATTTTCAGCGACTGTTGATGCATGACGACCCTGCGACTTTTCAGGTTGATTTTTCGCACACCGAACGCCTGACGATCAATATGCAGACCGCCCGCGAAATCGGCGTCTACCCGACCTGGAGCCAGATGACCGATGCGGTTCTGCTCAACGAAGAACCCGATAATATCGAAAGAAAACTCTCGATCACTCAGGTCATCGAAACCGCACTGTTGCGCAACCTGCAGCTGATGGCCAAAAAACAGGAACTGGCGGCCGGTGAGCAGACCGTTGACCGGGCGAAGTCGAATCTGCGGCCGAAAATCAGTGCTTTTGGCCGCCAGACAATGCTCGATGAAGACCGGGCCGAAAGCATTATGACACCGGCTCAACATGCAACCCAGATTGGTGCCGATCTGATGCTGGTTTTATACAGTGAGCAGGCCCGTGCCAATATTGACATTCAGAAGCTTTTTCAGAGCGCTCGCCGCGAAGAGGAAAGGGCGTTGATGCTCGATATCATCAAAGACGCTGCCATTGCCTATCTCAATGTTCTCAAAACCAGAACTTTGCAGAATATTCAGCGTGACAACCTTGAGGTTACCAGGGCTAATCTCGAAATCGCGAGATTCAGAGAGCAGGTCGGAACCTCGGGGCCGGCCGAAGTCTATCGCTGGGAAATCCAGATGGCTGGGGCCAGACAGGCTTTGATCGACGCAACCGCCATGCGCCGTAAGGCTGAAATGGCTCTCAATCAGGTGCTCGCAGCCTCCCAGGAAGAGGAATTCACCACTGCCGACTGCGATATTTTCTCTGAAGTGTTCTTTCTCGATTACGAAAAAGTGGCGCCATACATCGATAACCAGATGGGTTATAGACTGTTTCGTGACTTTCTGGTCGGTGATACCTTTGTGTTCTCACCCGAAATTCAGCAGATCAGTCGCGGCATCGAAGCCATGGACCGCTCGAAAAAGTCTGCGAAAAATCGTTACAGTCACCCGACGGTCGCTTTACAGAGCAATTTCAGTCGAACCGTCAGGGAATCGGGTATCGGCGCGGTCAAGCCTGCCATGCCTGCACCATTCAACAGCGTTTTCAATTACCCTGACAAAAACGACTGGCACGTGGGTCTGAATATTTCTATTCCTCTGCATGAGGGTGGCGATCGCAAAGCTGCCATCAAAGAGGCAGAAGCCAATATTAAAAAGCTTGCAGCCGAAAAAGAATATCTTATGCAGCGTCTTGAGTTGAATACCCGCGCTTCTCTCGAAGATGCCCGCGCTTCTTTTTCAAGCATCGCTCTTGCAAAGACCCGCGCTGAGTATGCATCAAAAACACTTGAACTGGTCAGAAATGCTTATTCAAGAGGCGCTGTAAACATTCTCGACCTGATTGATGCTCAGAATGCTTCTCTGGTTTCCCGCGAAGCCTCGGCAAATGCGGTGTTTGCCTTTTTGAGTGATTTTGTCAGGGTTTGCCGTGCGGTCGGAACTTTTGACTTCATTCTCAACCACGAAAGCAACAGCAAATGGTATGACCGGCTTGCCGCTTTCTACGATGCAAATGGCAATTTCAAGCCCATGCAGAGAAAAGCCCCGGCCGGTATCAAAATTGAACCTGCGGTCAGCGAAGAAATTCTTTATGATGGCGGCGAAACTTCAGATAAGTAACTGTTGAAAAACAACCGGCCTGCAGATTAGTTCTGCAGGCCGGTTTATTTTTGTCTCGCGGGCAGCTCAGCCGAGGCCATAATGGCTGGCAACCGCGAAGCTGACTCAGCCGAACCAGCCGGTGTTGAATGCCAGGTCTTTTTCGGTGTGACCCATGCCGGCATAGTCGCATACCAGTTCTTCGCCTGCTTTAATCGGGCGGGCGGTAAAGGTGCCTTCGGGTTTGTCAACAAGATTGGGCTTTTTAGAATGGTTCATGAAGCGCGCATCATCGATGCAGTAATAGAGAAGATCGCCGCTGGAAAAGCAATATCTGCGGAAAAAATCCTTCTGCCATTCAGGCATTTCTTCAAGCTTGTCTTCAGTGAGAACTTTGTCAAAATCCTGATGATATGCCCACACCTGAGTGTCAGCCGGCATATCTGCAGCAGCGAAAAGACCGAGACCTTCAATATTTGAATTTTTTACCACAGTTTTTACAAGCAACATACGACAATTGTTCGCCCGATTTCGAGCTTTGGTCAGCCGTTCGACAGCGAATACTCCTCTTTCTGCAGATTTTCCCGACCGCAGATTTTGCGTCGGGAATGGGGTTGAGGATAGCACCGCAAAACCTACTAATCAAGAGGGCTGAGAAAGATTTTTAAAAATTTTGAGCAGCTTGCTGGTCATTACTTCGCGCAGAAAACGTTGCCTGACCACTCTGAGATTTTCTGTGGCTGCTGAAGCCAGTTCCTGGTAATTTTTCAGCAGTTCGAGGCAACGATTGGCCAGTTGCGACGGGTCAGCCGGGTCATAATAAAGATTGCCGCGAATCGAACCGAGAATATCGCTGGCTTCGCCCTTAAGGCCATAAAGAATCGGCCTGCCGCCGGCCATATAGTCAAAAACCTTTGACGGAATGGTTTTGTCCATGGTGCCGTCATCTTTGAGATGCAGCATCAGAGCATGGGCATTGCGGATCATTTCGATGGCCCGCTCTTTCGAAACCAGTCCGAGTATTTCTATGTTGCTCAACCCGGCATCTTTGACAGCCTTTTCTATCAGAGGCTTTTCGATGCCACCGCCGACCAGCTGAAATCTGATTCTGGTCTCTCCTGCCGCCGCCAGCTCACGCGCAGCTTCGACCACCAGGCCGAGGTTCTGGCAGTAACCCATGTTTCCAATGTAAAGAACAGTCATCGGCTTTGGTTCTGGGTCTACCGGCATGGCACCGTCGGCAACCATTGTGCCCGGAATCGCGTTGTAGATAATCTCAGGGCGTCGCCCGCCCGAAACACGGCTGATATAGTCTGCCATGGGCCCGGCGACGCAGGTAATCTGGTTTGCAGCCCGGTAGAGAAGGTATTCGATTACCTTTGCCGCCCTGAAGAGAAAACTGCCCTCTTTGATCTGACCGGCAACCACCGCCGATTCTGGCCAGATGTCGCGAATGTCGAGGCACAGAGGGGTTCTTTTAAACCAGGCGGTAACCAGACCTGAAATGCCGGTAAAAAGCGGCGGGCTTGAAGCCCAGATAATGTCGAAACGCCCTTTGTGTCTGCCTGCGGCCTTGATCGCCCCAAACATGAACGACAGGTAATGGGCGATGTAGTTCCATTTGCCCCGGCCTTCATATTTGATCAGTGGCACCCGGCTGACCTTTATGCTGCCATCATCGATTCTCTGCCCACCAATCTGGCCCTTGTGGGGTTCACCTGCGATTACATGCACTTCGCAGCCCATTTTGGCAAGCAGGGAGGCTGTTTCCTGCATTCTGAAAGCGCAGGCAGTGACATCTGGGTAGTAGAACTGTGTAATGATAAGAACTTTAAGTGGTCTGCCAGGAGATGACATAATCAATAGCCTCGGCCTGTGGATTACTCAGAATTAATTTTTCAGAATTTACCGGTTTGCCAAAGGCTGGATACCATATATATGGCGCCGTGCGCAAATTAGCTTCTGTGGTGACGCTCAATACGTTGTTGCCAATACTGAAACTGGTCGTTGACGGGCGGTTCTCCGGGATAACCAGCGCGCCCGGCGCAAGGTGCAAAAGTGAGATGAAAGTTCCGGTTACCCGTCGCTGCGTCAGACGGTCGCGAATCTTGATCTGTTGATGCAAGAAAATTACCTCGCGGCGGTAGTGCTGGCCATATTGATCGATAAATTCAACTACGAGCATGCCATGCTCTGAGTCATAGCTGCGATGAGTGACTCTCGCTCTTCTGCCTATTCTGAAAGTGCCCCAGATGTCTGACTGCTCTGCATGCTCGATCATTGGAAGATTATGGGCTTCTGTTCGTCGGCATTCGTAGCGGATCTCGGCATTCTGATATGAACCACAGCCGGTATCAACGATGCAACGTTCGCCATTTAGAGACAGTTCATACGAAAGAATGTCGCAATGGCTGTGCCCGGGCTGAAAAGTCGGCGAAGGATCGCCGCAGCTGAGCACGAAATAGCATTCAGGTGTGTGGCGCACAAAAAAACCTGAATGTTCGAGAAGATAATTCATGGTTTTCCAGTCTCGACTGATGCCGGTCTTGAGGGCCGAGTCGTTGAATTGCGCTATTTTTCCGTCAGGGTGAGTCATAACCGCAAGCCAGTCGCGCATCAGCGGAATTCTGTCGCCGCAGAGCATCGCCATTCTGGCAATCTTGCGGCTTAGATTCTGACTGATACCGTCAAGTTCAAGCAATTTGCGGTTAGCGGCCCTTACAGATTCGACAGCATGCAGCATTTCGACGTGATACATCGGGCTGCGCTCAAAGTGCCCGCCGTCCTGCATAATCTGCAGGCGTATCTGTTCAACCAGTTCGTCGATGCAGAACTCGATCAACGACTCGCTTTCCGGGGTAACCCCCTCTTCATACTCCGCCAGAAAAACAGTGGCGACGAAAAGGGCCTTGAGGTTTTCGAGAAGGTGGTTGGCCTGAATATGGTATTCAAGATCGTTTCTGAGTCGCTGACACTGAAGGGTAATCGAACTGACAATACAGTCTTCAGCATCTTCGTCGAGCGCGGGGTGCTCACGGCACCATCTGACCCATTCGGTAACCCGCCGTGAAAGCGGGTATGGTTCCCAGGTTTCAGCTCTTGGCGAATTGTTTTTTTCAATCCAGTCGAGGATCAGAAAAAGATTCTGAGGCGAATGGGTTTCGGTCTGGCCATCGTGCAGCCAGGCAAAGTAATTGAGATTATAAATCCAGAGTTTTTCAGGGCGATCACTGAAATGCCCCGTCTGCCACTGCATTTCTGAAGTTTTAAACTGATGTGATCGGTTGAGAAACTTGAGTTCGAGTTTTTCTGGCGGTTGCAGAAGCAGCCGGGTTTTGAGTTCGGCGGCAAGCTGCGAAAGACGGCCCGGGTTGCCGGACGAAGAAAACATACGGCGCAGCGCAAAAAGTGGCCGACCATATATCTGAACTGGCAACAGATGGCGGATTGTGTGAAAAACTCTGCTGAAAGTCATTTTTTAAGTTTCATAAGCCTTTCATTTTCAGTCTAGTGTAATCCCGCCCGCCTGTAAAGTCATGCCTGCAACTTCAACGAGCTCATCGATGCTGATGGGGCATGCCTGGCCTTTTTCAACCGCTCTGATAAAAGCGGCGGCGCATGCTTCCTGGCCTTTGTCCTGAGCCCATAAAGACTGGTTTTTTGCTCCCGGCCAGCCGAAATAGTGCAGACTTTTAAAATTATCGATCTGAAGAATACGCCCGGCCGAGAAAACTTCGACCCTTTCTTTCGGAAAGTCTTTGCTGCCGTTGGCAAAGTAGTGAACAGTGCCGATTGAGCCGTCACGCATGCCCATGGTTATGGTCATGGTATCGGGCATTTTATCCTGCGACATCGGGTTGGTCATGGCCGCTGCCTGCAGCGAAACAATCGGGTGACCGGTCAGGTGTCTTATCAGATCGATAAAATGGCAGCCTTCGCCAATTATTCTGCCGCCCCCGGTTGCCAGGTCGTGTGTCCAGTGCTCGACCGGTATCTGACCTGCGTTGGCAGTGATAATTATGCTGCATGGCGCGTTACCGCCTTTCAGACTTTCAGCGGCCGCTGCGGTAAGAGGTGAAAATCTGCGGTTGAAGCCGACCATCAGATGCAGATGCTTTTTTTCGGCTGCTTTTTTCCAGGCGGCTTTAATCTCTTCGAGCTCGGCAAAGCTCAAACATAGTGGCTTTTCAACGAAAACGTGCTTGCCGCTGTTGAGTGCTTCAATGACGAAGCGCGCGTGCGAACCATGTCTCGTGGCGATCACGACCGTATTTATTTCAGGGTCGTTGAAAATGCGGCCAGTGTCGGTAGTACTGATTGAAAACCCGTGTTTACTGCCAATGTGGCTGCCTGAAACGCCGCCGGCACTGGCAATCGTCTTTAATACCGCACCAGCTTTTGCGAACGATGGTATCAGCATGCCGCCGGCGTAGTTGCCGGCTCCAATAAAGCCTATGACTGCCTTGTTGCATGCGGTTGGCGGATGCTGTGCGATTTCCTGCAGAAATACAGATTTCTGTTCCAGGTCGACCTTACCGTCGTATTTCAGAACCAGTCCGAGAATGTCTTTGGCTTCTGAAACCATCTCATAAGCTGCTTCAGCTTCGTTAAAAGGAATTTCCCGACTTACCAGTTCAGCGGTGCGAAGCTTGCCGGTTGCCATGAGATCGAGCACTGCAACAAAATTTCGCTGCTCTGTCCATCTTACAAAACCTATGGGGTAATCGAGGCCCTTTTCTTCATATTCGCTGGCATAACGCCCGGGACCATAAGAACAGGAAACCTGGAAGGAAATTTCTTTCTTGTAAAAATCATCGCGCGAAATATTGAGCCCGCAGACACCGACAAGAACGACTCTGCCACGCTTGCGGCACATCTGCGGTGCCTGCTGCACCGGGTCATTGCTTGAAGTTGCTGCGGTGATGATAACCGCATCGACGCCATAACCACGCGAAAAATTCATTGCCAGATCGACCGGGCTGTTGCCACGCGAGATATCGTAAGCCGAGACGCCATATTCGCGGGCGAGATCGACCTTGCTGCGATCGAAATCGAAACCTATGACCCGGCAGCCATTTGCCTGCAGTATCTGGCAGGTCAGAAGACCGATCAGGCCGAGGCCAATGACCGCGACGCTTTCGCCCAGCGTCGGGTTGATCAGGCGCACGCCTTCAAGGGCAATTGCAGAAACCACGGTGAAACTGGCGCTGGTGTCATCGACTTCTTCAGGTATTCTGGCACAGAGATTGGCCGGAACACAGACGACTTCAGCATGGTTGCCATTGGATACCACCCGGTCGCCTTTTTTAAAGCCGGATACCCCGGCTCCGACTTCGAGAACAATACCGGCGTTTGAGTAGCCAAGGGCAAGAGGCTGATCGAGTTTATTGAACACGGCATTGACCGTCGGCATCAGACCGTCGGTTTTCATTTTCTGCAAAACCTGTTTAACCTTGTCGGGCTGCTGGCGGGCTTTATCGACCCAGCCGGCCTTGCCGAAATTCAGCAGCATGCGCTCGGTTCCGAGCGAAATCAGGGTGCGACTGGTTTTGATCAGCAGTGAACCGGCTTTGACTTTTGGTACCGGCAGTTCGGCAAGTTCAATCTGACCGGTTTTAAGGCTTTGCAGAATCTGTTTCATGTGCTTGCGGCTCCTGGCTTAGATCTTGATGTTCTGGTAACTGGTTCGATCGATAAAGAGTCGACACCATATTTCGATGCAGAGAAGTGAAAAAATCGTATAACTGCCATCGATGCGCCCTTCCTGGTCATCGGTCATGAGTCTGCTGACCGCTTCTGGTGAAAAGATCCCGCGCTGGCGCAATACTTCGGGCGAAAGCAGTTCGCTGATGATGCCGCGCAGGTCGTTTCGCACCCATTGGCGCAGCGGCGCTCCGAAAGCAGTTTTTGGCCGGTAAATGACCTGATGTGGCAGAAACGGTTCCATGGCTTTTTTAAAAATGGCTTTGCCGTTTGTGAAGGTCTGTTTGAAACCAGTCGGGATTTTGCTGGCAAAAGCAACCAGATCAGGGTCGAGCAACGGCACCCTGGCCTCGACGCCGTAACGCATGCAGGTTTTGTCGGTATAGTTGAGATTGTGGTCTGGCAGGAAAAAGCGGCTGTCGAGGAACAGCATCTGATTTATCGGGTCTTTCTCATCTGCGATTTCAGCCATGGCGTCGATCAGAGGCTTTGTGCATGCTGTTGAAAAAGCCTCTTCGCGGTGTGCTTCGGAGAAAAGACTCTTTCTCAGATCTTCAGATGACCATTGATAGTAGGCCAGAAGCCGTTCTTTGTCACTGAGATGGGCATTTTGCAGAACCTTGACCATGCGTCTGGCCCAGGGATTTCTCACATCCGCATTTGAAGAGGCAATGCGTCCGGCCAGGCTTCGTATTGGCCTCGGCAGCCAGCCCCAGAGCGATTCGGTTTTCATCGCCAGGTGCCGTCGATAGCCGGTAAAGATATCATCGCCACCCGCGCCTGAGAGCAGTACTTTGATACCGTCTCTGCGGGCCTGTTCGGCAATGAACATTGCATTAACCGGTGCCGGGTCTGCCTGAGGCTCATCCAGATACCAGATGAGCTCGCTGACTCTCTGAATCAGCTGCTCGGGTGAAACTCTGATGGCTGTCAGATCGACTTTCAGATGCTCTGCCACTTTTCGGGCATAGGGGAGATCAGCCGGGCAGCCCTCGACCTCACCGTCGTCGTTGAAGCCGATACTGTAACAGCGAATTGGCGATTCAGGCATCAGTCGGCGCATCATCGCGACAATGGCGCTCGAATCGAGCCCACCTGAAAGGAAAGCACCCACCGGAACATCGGCGATCAGCTGGCGTCTGACTGCCGTTTCTAGATGATCCGTCAGGGTTCTTGCACATTCTGCAAAACTCAGGTCGAGCCTTGTTCCGTCGTAAGGCAGGGTGTACCATTGCCACTGTCTGCTGATTTTTCCGTTTTCAATGATGCAGGCACTGCCGGGAAGAAGCTTTCTGACGCCCCGGAACATGGTCATCGGCGCCGGGTTCCATATATAGGCAAGGTGGGCATTGACTGCCCGCATATCTATGCTGCGGTCGAGCCCTGGGCAGCTCAGGAGCCCTTTCAGTTCAGAACAGAACGCAAGGCCGGCACTGGTTTCAGCGTAGTAAAGAGGTTTGACGCCCAGGTGGTCGCGGGCTATGAAGAGTTTTCGCGCTTTGCAGTCGTAAATGGCGAAGGCGAAGATGCCGTTAAGCCGCGCCAGCATTTTTTCACCTTCGTCTTCATACAGGTGCAGCAGGACTTCAGAGTCTGAGCGACTGGCAAGCTTGTGTCCACGCTGGAGCAGCAGCTCGCGCAGTTCAGAGAAATTGTAGATTTCACCATTGAATACCAGCCATAGACTGCCGTCTTCATTAGTCATCGGCTGGTGGGCATCGGGACTCAGGTCGATTATCGACAGCCGGGCGTGCCCAAGCGCAGTTCGACCGTCGTCTGCAATCCAGATTCCGTGGTCGTCGGGCCCGCGATGGCTGATTGCTTCAACCATCTGCCCGGGTAACGATCTGGAAAAATCTCCGCTGAATCCGGCAATTCCGCACATTTTTCAGTGCTCTCCGCCGAAGAATCGCTTGATGCCAAGGAAATCCACAGCCCTGCCAAGGTCTCTTCTGAGCAGCGAGGGGTCATACATATAGGCCTTGCGTCGCGCAAAACCACGTCTGACCAGGTTGAACAGATTTGAATTGTGCTTATGAAATTCTTTTGATGCGAATTCAGAGAGTTCCTGAAAGCGGCTGTGTTCGATATGAAGCACGCGTCTTGCCGGATCTTTGAAGAAGAGATCTTTTGGGTTCGTTTTAAGAAAATGTTCGAGTGGTGGGTTTGGGTCGAGAAGGCCCATTTCGACCCCCTGATCGAAAAGCTTGGTTTTTGGAAACGGGCTGTAGACGCCAAGGCCACCATAGTATGGTCTGGCCCGCCGCAGAAATTTGACAGTTTTAAGAATGTCTTCTTCGGTTTCGGTTGGCAACCCGATCATGAAGTAGCCGGTCCAGAAAACCCCATGTCGGTTGAGTATTTCTGCAGCCTTGAGGATCTGGGCGTGCGTAATATCTTTGTCTGTCTCTTTAAGAATTGCGGCAGAGCCTGATTCGATGCCGACGCTCAACTGCGCCAGGCCGGCAGCTTTCATTGCCGCGACCAGTTCGTCGTCAAGAATGTCGACGCGGGTTGTGCAGTTGAAGGTTATCTTGAAAGGCAGCTTTTTGAACGCTTCACAAAGGTCGAGAACGTGTTTGCGCCTGACCGTGAACGAGTCGTCTTTCAGTGAAAACTGTGTGGTGCCGTAGGCTTTGTGAACTTCCATGATTTCTGAAATCACTGATTCTACCGACCTGAAACGCACCCGGCGTTCCCACATGTGAAAGCAGTAGCTGCATCTGAAAGGACAACCACGTGAAGTCAGAATGACACCCATATCTTCTGATGAATAATGTTCGGGGTTGAGAAGGGCGCTGCGGTCTGGCAGAGCCAGGCTGTCGAGGTTCTGGGTGAACGGTCGGTCAGGATTATGAACCATCTGGCCGTTCTTTTTCCAGGTTAGGCTGCCAACCTTGCTGAGATCCCCATGATTTCGTATTGCATTCAGCAGTTCCGGGAGCGACTCATCGCTTTCACCGCGCAGAACATAATCAACTTCCGGAATGCTTGCGGTAAGAGCGGGCATGGTCGAAGCATGTGCGCCGCCGACAATTATCGGAACCCCCGGCAGCACCTCACGGCAGAATCTGGCGGTCTGAATTACCGAACCGAATTTGGTCGTCAATGCAGAAATTCCGATAAAATCAGGATTCTGTTTGACAACCAGCTCGCGCATCAGCTTCCAGGTCGGGTGCTGCGGGTCATTCAGGGCAGTTATATAGCTGTTGTAGCTCTCATACTCCCGCGAGAAATTGAGCGAACCTTCTTTGGGTTCGGCGGCATCCATGTCGAGAATGCTGCATTCGTAACCGGCTTTTTTGGCGGCACCAGCCAGATATGCCAGCCCGAGGGGAAAATAAAGGCTGAAAATGCCTGCAAAGCTTTTAAACGGGGGGTCAATCAGTAATAATTTCATTTTTTCACCAGATTCCACATGTGTCGATTACGATTTTGGGTTTGAGAATTTCGGGGGCAATTTTTCTGAACTGCTGGTGCGCGACCAGTAGAACCAGTATGTCTGCTTCTTTGAGAACCTGTTCCAGTTGAAACAGTTCAAAGTCCGGGTGCTTCTGGCAGAATGGTTCGCAGACCATGAGTCTGCCAATATTCATGCCTTTCAGGCTGTGAGCAATTTCTACCGCCGGTGATTCGCGCAGATCGTCGATGTCCTGTTTGTATGAAAGCCCTAGCACACCGATTACAGGGTTTTTCAGGCGGCCTGCGGCCTGCGTCACCTTTTGGACCACATGCTCGGGTTTGCTGTCATTTACAAGTCTGGCGGTCTTTATCAGTCTCGCTTCTTCAGGGCAGGCATCGACGATGAACCATGGATCGACAGCGATGCAGTGCCCACCAACTCCAGGTCCGGGTCTTAATATGTTAACCCTGGGGTGGAGATTGGCCAGTTTGATGAGTTCCCAGACGTTCAGATGCAGGCGTTCGCAGATAATTGACAATTCATTGGCAAAGGCGATGTTGACATCGCGAAAGCTGTTTTCAACGAGTTTAACCATTTCAGCGGTGGTTGAATCGGTGATGTGAATCTGCCCCTTCACAAAACTGCTGTAGAGTTGTCTGGCTTTTTCGGCGCATTCAGGTGTCAGACCGCCAATTACCCGGTCGTTTTCTACCACCTCGCGCATTATCTGGCCAGGCAAAACCCTTTCGGGGCAATGGGCAAGAAATACGTCTTTACCAGGAACAAAGCCGGCCTTTTTTATGATTGGTGAGATGATTTCTTCGCAGGTTTTGGGCGGCGATGTCGATTCGAGAATGACGAGATTACCAGGCTGCAGAAATTTGACAAGGCTTTCGGTTGCGGCCTGTACAAAAGACATTTCTGGTTTTTTGTCTTCTTTGAAAGGTGTTGGTACGGCGATGATAAAAACGTCACTTTTTTCAGGTGTGAGAGAAGCTCGTAATTTTCCGGACTGCACCGCCGCTTTGACGAAAAGATCAAGATCTGGCTCGGTAATGTGTATTCTGCCACTGTTGATTGTGTCGACCACTTTCTGGCTGATGTCTACCCCCAGTACCTGATAACCTTTGGCGGCCAGTATCGAACTGGTTGGTAGACCAATGTAGCCCAGGCCGATAACGCAGATCTGTTTCATTTCGTATCACCTCTTCGGGGTGTCTGTATAAGATAAAAATCTGCGGCCAATGTACCAGAAATTATCCGATACAACAACTGCCTATCTTGCGGCGATCGCATTAAAATACCTCTGTCTCTCGTCAGGGCAGGATTTTCGCCTCTATTGCTCAAGGCTTGGGAGTAGAAGTAATGGATGCTGTCTTTTCATTGTCTGGTATGGAAGCGGAATTCAGGAGTTAAATGCTGTTGCCCGGTTTTGCAGTAAAAAATAGCAGACTCATGCTGTTAAAGGCCGTATATAGGAAAAGGGACAGACAGGTATTAATTAAACTGGCCATTTTGGCTGAAAAGAATTTTTTTATAAGTCGAAGAAGTCTTGAATCGGGAAAATGTGGTTGTACACTGTATTTTAGGCTGAGAAAATTTTTATGCAAAAAATGCTTGACTGTAAAATCGAGTTCTGTTAATATACATTTCGTTGCAACGCAAGGTCGCAGCACCGGGGCGTAGCGCAGTTGGTAGCGCATCTGGTTTGGGACCAGAGGGCCGCTGGTTCGAGTCCAGTCGCCCCGATAGGTTGCAAAGTTGTTTGCGGGAATAGCTCAGTTGGTAGAGCGCCACCTTGCCAAGGTGGATGTCGCGGGTTCAAGTCCCGTTTCCCGCTTTCTTTTTATCTTGGTTGCGCCAGTAGCTCAGGTGGATAGAGCAGCAGCCTTCTAAGCTGCGGGCCAGGGGTTCGAGTCCTCTCTGGCGCGGTGAAGGCTGATCTCGTCTAGGCTTTATGGACGAAGTAGCACAATGGTAGTGCACAAGATTGTGGATCTTGTGGTTGCGGGTTCGAGCCCCGTCTTCGTCCCTGTTGAGCGCCTGTAGCTCAATTGGATAGAGCAACGGACTTCGGATCCGTAGGTTGAGGGTTCGAATCCTTCCAGGCGCGTTTTGTTATCGTTCTTTTCGGGCCGCTAGCTCAGGGGTAGAGCATCTGACTTTTAATCAGGGGGTCGTTGGTTCAAATCCAACGCGGCTCACTTAAATCGGGTCTGCCTGTGCAGACCCTTGGAGCATTAGCTCAGCTGGTAGAGCAACTGACTCTTAATCAGTGGGTCGTCGGTTCAAATCCGCCATGCTCCATTTTTTTTTGCCCGAATGATGTTTAATTAAGTCTAATAAGCCCGCTGCTGAAGCGGGTTTTTTCATGTTTGTCGACTTTGTCCGGACGGGATGTGTTGAATTTGTTTTACTTCACAAGGCAGGGTAACTTTTGGGGGTAACTTCATGTACCCTGTTGAGCATTCTTTTTAATGCGCAAATATGCAGAGTTTGCGGTGGGTTGTTTATTATGCTAATCTGCATCAAGACAAAGTTTTTCTGGAGGAAACAATGAAGAACCGCCTTTACGTTCTTTTTCTGATGCTGGCGTTGTTTATGCCAGGCGTTGCCATGGCCGACAGCGAAATGGGAAACCTGATCAAGGAAATGACTTCGGCTTTTTCTACCGGGAACGAAGGGGTTCATTCCCCTGATTTTGTGACCAAAGTTGGCGAGATCGATGAACAGTTGCGCCTTTCACTTGAACGTGATTATGATCTTGCACCTTTTGTTGAACTGATCAATGCCGCCGAGCAGCTTAAGGCTAGAAAATCAGCGCGCACCATGTTCGAAGTGCCTCTCGAAAAGGCGTTCAAGAGACTGCAGTTTGCGAAGATTCAGCCTGAAGTGGTTCCAAATAAAGATCTGAGCGAAGAGATAGATACTCTCATAACCACGGTTGAACGTTACCTTGACCCAAGTCTGCCCGACCTCGACACGGTCGACCGCAACAGTCTGGAACAAAAGCGCAAGCGGCTCGAAGCTAAAATCAGAAAGGCCCAGAAGGGCTTTTTGAAGGTGCCGGAAGACAAACGCATCAGTATTGAGGTTATGAGTGAAGATGGCGCACCAGGCAAAATTTCGCCGGCCCGCGAGGCTAATTTGCTTGCCAAGCTGGCGACGGTGATTCCCGAACCCGGCAAACTCGGTGTTAAAGTGAAACTTCTGCCCGAAAACCGCTTCGACATGGAAATATTCGTGCAGAACTTTGTCGCTCCGAACGGTCTGTCTGTTATCGAAGCCGAACTCGGCTTTGCAGAAGTCAGTCTGAGCGCTCTTGATAACAGTAATGCCACCGAAGTCGACGATGTGCTTGGCGATGCACACTTTAACCGCTACCGCATCGTTCAGGATGAGGAACAGCTCAATGTAATGCCCCAGGTCGGCGAGGCTGCCTATGAAATGGGTTCTTTTGCCCCAGGCCAGGTCTGGAAAATGCCCTTTAAAAAGACCGGTGGCATTGCGGACATAATCAAAGAGCTCGATGGCAACACCGAAATTGCGGTAGTCAATGCCAAAAATGCTGTCAGTGAGCAGGCTATCGAATTTAAAAACACCGGCAGCCGCAATCTGATCTTTTTGCAGGGCACCGATGTTACCGGGCTGGTTTCGGTTAAGGCAGTTGGCGTTCTTGTGCCGAAAGAAGGTCAGGTCACCTTCAGAGAAGTGCTTCTGATCGTCGATGATGCCATTGCCTCTGAAATAACCAGTTATATTGGCGGGCAGGGCATCAACTGGTTTTTGAAACGCGGCTCTGAAAACATTCGAAAGGGCCTGCCCTTTACTCCGGTTCTTGAGAACATCAATATGGACAGAGACGCTGAAGGCCGCATGGTCTATGTTTTCAGTGGCAGGGGTAAAGTCGCTCGCTGATCTTTATAGCGCATCTGATTAATACGGTGCGCCCGGTTGCAGGAGTTTCCCCTGGCCGGGCGCATTTTATTTGTGGTGATAGCCGAGCACCATGCCGTGCTTTTTGAACAATTCACGGCGAAACAGCGGATTATAAGCAAAATAAGTGGCAAGGCTCCATAAATCCTTGGCATTGGTTTTAAAGTCAAAGGCGCGCTTGAGAATGCTGACCGGGTGATTGAAACGGCGGCGGGCCCAGAAACAGATCTCGGTCAGTTCGTCGGGTGTCATGCGCGCCGGTTTGAACACGCAGTCACCAAAGTGGTAACGCTCATCGAGCCACCAGCGGTCATACAGCAGTCTGCCCTGACTCTGCATCTCTTCATACAGCGGCGTGCCCGGGTAGGGACTGAGAATGTTGAAGGCAGAAAAACAGAATTTCTGGTCGATGGCCCACTGAACGGTTTTCTTTATGGATGCCGCGTCGTCGGCATCATAGCCGATCAGAAACGCAGCCCATAGCTGAAAACCGATCTCTCTGATTTTCTCGATTACCGGCGCATAGCTTTCGAGGTGCATGTTGCAGTTTTTACCCATCTGCTGCAGGTTTTCAGGGTTTGTCGATTCGAATCCCACTACCAGGCCGGCACAACCACTGCGTTGCATGAGATTCATCAGTTCGGGGTCTTCGGTAAAGCTAAGACTTGCCTGACCTATCCAGCGCTTTTTCTGGGGAATAAGCAGGCGAAACAACTCTTTCGCCGCATCCGCCTGCGCCACAATGTTGTCGTCGACAAAAAAGACAAAATTCTGCGGCTGTTCAGCCAGTTCTGCCGCAACTTCGGCCGGTGGGCGGTAGCAATGCGTTCTCTGATACAGTGAGCCGGTGGCGCAGAAGCGGCAGTGATTCGGGCAGCCCCGGCTGAATTGCGTAAGACGCAGCGGCAGATAACTTTTGCCGTTGAAGATTTCCCAGCGGGTGCGCAGGCCACCGAGCCTGGGCGGGAAATGCCCCTGATAAACCGGTTGCAGCCGGCCGGCAGCAAGATCAGCAACCATCTGTGGAAAAACTTCTTCGGCGTCGCCGAGCATGATTGTGTCTGCATGCTGCGCCGCTTCTTCTGGGATCATAGAGACATGAAACCCACCGAGAGCGACTTTGACACCACGCTGGCGAAACCTGGCCGCAATTTCGTAAGAACGCCTGGCGGTGTAAATTTCGACATTGATGCAGACAAGGTCTGTGGGCTCGCTGTAAGGTATTCTTTCGTAACGGTCATCAAAAAGCGCGAATTCACAATCGTCGGGTAGCAGCCCGGCAAGAACCGCAAAAGTCAGCGGTTCCATGCGACCGCGGTCGTGATAAGGGCGGCCATTGACCAGGCCCATGTTGGGTTTGATGAAGGTGACTTTCATATTTCTCCGGGTTTGGTTTCAAAAAGTTCGCAGTTGCTGAAGCCTGGATGGATGCCGGTTTTTTTGTGAATGTCACGGCGTGAAACCAGGTTGGCGGCCAGAAACAGCATGGCTTTGAACGGACTGGAAAAATTGGCGGAAAAGTCACCGGCCCTTTTTAGAATGCCGGAATAGCTGTTGAATCGTCGCCGGCCTTCACCGACTGCCATGGCCATTTCTTCCGGAGTCATCTGTTCCGGCATGAAGGCAGGCATTTCCCAACGGTAATCAGGGTTCAGCCACCATTGCGGAAAAATCAGCCGACCCTGCTTCATAAGATCATCATAAATCGGCGTTCCGGGGAATGGCAGCAGCATATTGAAGTTGGCCATGAACAATTTCTGTGACAGTGCAAAATCGACGGTATCGCGAATATCGCTGACCCGGTCATTCGGGTAGCCAAAAACAAAAGTGGCGTAAACCATGATACCACGCTGTCTGAAAGCGTTCAGCAGCTTTTCCAGCTGTCCAAGCCGGTTGCTCCAGTCTTTGTTCATCAACTTCAGGTTCGCCGGGTTGATAGATTCAAGGCCGATGACGATGGCTATGCAGCCGCTTGCCGCCATAGCGTCGAGAAAACTTTCGTCGGTGGCCGAAGTCAGGCTGGCCTGACTTGCCCACCTGATTCGTGCCGGTTTGACAGCGTTGAACAGTCTGCGGGCATGCTCTGGGTTAGAGGCGATGTTGTCGTCAGCAAAAAATACCAGTCGGCTTCCGAGTCTGGTGATTTCTTCAACAACTTTTTCTATCGGCCGATGGAAGACTTCTGATCCATAAAAGCTTCTGACTGAGCAGAAGTTGCAGTTGAAACAGCAACCCCGGCTTGTTTCTATCAGGCTGACCGGCAGATAGCGATGTTTGCCATATATCGACCGGTCGCATTTGAAATTCTGCAGGCTCGATCTCTGGCTCCGATAGACTGGTTGCAGGTTTCCTGATCTGAGATCAGAGATGACATCGGGCCAGACGCTTTCAACTTCGCCAAGGGCAAGTGAATCTGCATATCTGGCGGCTTCACGTGGCAGAAGAGTCGGGTGAAAACCGCCGAGGATTACCGGGGTATTGCGGCGTCTGAATTCTGACGCGATCTGATAGGCCCGCAGGGCGGTGAAAGTTTCGGTGGTAATTGCAACCAGATCGTAGTTTTGTGAAAAATCGATGCTTTCAAGTCGCTCATCGATAAAAACCAGCTGAACGTCTTCAGGAGTATGCCCGGCGAGCAGGGCGATAACCGTTGGTTCAAGAACAGCCGGGGTGCGATACGGTCGGCCGGATTTTTCGCCCAATGAAGGCTTGATCAGTGCAATTCGCACCTGAGGCTCCTGATGCTCGATGGTCTGATGGTCAACTCTGCGACAATGATAACAGAGATAAATGCCCCTTTCACGAAAAACTTTCGTGCAGTTGCATGGCATAAAGGGTTTCTGACTGACAGGAAAATTTTCGCAGTTTAGAATATACTGGCGTTAAGTTGCAGCTGGAGGTAAATCTGATGAGCACCACCGTTCTTTATTTTTCGGGAACCGGCAACTCGCTTATGGTTGCGCAAACTCTTGCCAAGCAGTTTTCTGATGCCCGGTCGATACCTCTGGCTGAATTGACAAGTTTGAGTGAGGACAATCCGCTCAAGATAGATAGTGAAACGGTGGTTTTCGTTTTTCCGGTTTATGCTTCGGGCATTCCGGTAATTGTCAGGGAGTCGCTGAAACGCATCAGGTTTTCCGGGGCTCCTTACGTTTGCGCTATCGCTACCTGCGGCAGTTCCCCTGGTGCCGCTGTCGGAATTTTTGCATCAGAACTTCAGAAGCATCTTTCAATAAAACTCTCAGCGGGCTGGGCTCTGGTAATGCCGGGCAATTATACTCCGCTTTACGGTGCTTTTTCTGATCAGGTCAACAACGCAATGCTTGCTTCTGCTTCAGAACGCCTGCAGAAACTGATTCCTCTAATTGCTTCCAAAACTGCTGCAGAGTTGGAAACTACACCTTCGCCATTTTCGTGGCTGTTCTGGTTTATCTGGAAAGGATTTGCCGGCTGGGTTGGCCGCTCAGACCGTCATTTCAGAGCTCTATCGGCATGTACCGGCTGCGGCTTGTGTGAACAGGTCTGCCCGGTGGGCAACATCAGGCTCAGTTCGGCCCGTCGGCCGGTCTGGCAGCATCATTGTGAGCAGTGCATGGCCTGCCTGCAGTTCTGCCCTGTCGAGGCCATTCAGTTCTGCTGGTGGACCAAAGGCCGGCGACGTTATCGTCACCCGCAGGTCACGGCGGCAATGATTACGGCTCAGAAAAAAGCCGGCAGTTGAGCGGTCCTTCGACAAGCTCATTAACCGACAGAAAACTCTCCGGGCTTTGTGGATGCTTTTTTAGCCGCCGCAGCGCTTGACTTTGTAGCCGAGTTTCTGCAGTTCTTCAATCAGTCGGTCCCGATGGTCGCCCTGAATTTCTATTGCCCCGTCTTTAAGGGCGCCACCGGCGCCGCATTTCTTTTTCAGTTCTGCGGCCAGTTTTTTAAGGTCGTCTTCGCTGCCGGGTATTCCGGTAATGATCGTCACACCGCTGCCTTTGCGCCCTTTGGTTTCGCGACCAACTCTGACGATGCCGTCGCCCGGCTGAGAATTGCCTTTTCCTGAAGATTTTCGGCATCGGCAGCTGTCGGCCGGCTGCTCACACCCGGGGCACATACGACCCCATTCGCTTGAATAGACCAGGCCACCACTTTTATTTGTGCTCATGGGCAATCCTTTCGGTTCGCAGGGCAATTATTCAGTTAACACTTTTCAGTTAAACGGTGCTTTAACACTTTTAGTTCAGCCTTGCGCGCAAGTCAATCTCTGCTTGTCTGAGCCATGGAAAAGTATTACCTTGAAAGGGTTGGATCCCGATTGAAATGAGGTTGCTTATGAGAAAATTTGTCGCTCTGATTTTCGTTGCTGGTTGTGGCCTTCTTTGTGGCTGCTGGGGCAGCGCCCCTGCACCTCAGAAAACCGATGCACCTGCCGCTGCTGCCAAAACGGCTCCGGCGAACAGCGTTGACGAACTCAGGCGTAAGGCAGACCTCACTGAAGCTGCCAGTCTGGTTGGTTATGACGGCAAAGCTATTAAACAGGATCTGCATAAGGTTATCGATGCCCAGCAGGAAGCTGCCAAAAGACTCGAAGACCTTAACGACATCAGGTAGTCTGCCGATTCATAAACTTTTAATTGTCCGGCATCTCTGGTAAACTTGACCGCAGATACTATCGGACCTGATTCAACGGGGCAGGTTCCAATCTGATGCGAAGGGGTAGATAATGTTCAGAAAGCAATATATGCCGGCTCTGCTGCTGGCAGTTATCGGTATTCTTTTTTTTCAGACTTTGATTGAGGCCTCGACGCCTAAATTTCATGTGGATGTTGGCCTGAACCATTTTTACAAAAACCGTTATCTTGAAGCATATCGCGAATTCAAGGCTGCTCTCGATATTGACCCGCGTTACCCCGAAGCCCACTACAATCTTGGCAGGGTTTACAAGGCTCAGGGCTTTATTAAAGAAGCTCTGATCGAGTTTCAGATCGCAGTTCAGTTGAAACCCGACTATCAGGCTGCCCGGCGCGAACTCGATGCTCTTAAACAGAATCTGGAAGCCGATGTGGCAGCACAGCTTAAACTCAAAGGGAAAGAGACCGTTCAACAGACCGAATTCAGCAGCATGAGCGGTGATGAAGCTGAAAAACGGGCCCGGCAGCTGCTGACTCAGGGGCGCTCCGAAGAAGCATTGAAATATTTCGACCTGGCACTGCGTGATCGCCCTGATGATGCCAATCTCAACAAGCTTACCGGGTTTCTGTATTTTAAGCAGAACCTCTTTAATGACGCTTTGAACCGCTATCAGAGAGCTCAGAAAAGTTCGCCTGCCGACGCCGAGATTCCGTATGCGATCGGGCTCATTTACATGAAGACGCAGATGCCACAGAAGGCAGAGAGCTTTTTTAATCAGGCTATCAGAATTCAGGGTGACATGATGAAGGCGCAGTTTGCACTTGGTGAAGCTTATGAAGCCCAGGACCGCATTGAAGACGCGGTTTTTCAGTTCAGAAAGTGTCTCGAAATCAACCCCAATCTCAAAGAGGCAAAAAGTAAGCTTTCTTATCTCGCTGGCCGTCAGAGCTACAACTATTTCAGCCGCGGTTCTTACTTTTATCAGCGTGGCGAATACGAAAAAGCTGAACCCCTGCTGTCGATGGCGCGAAATTATGGCAGTCTGACCAGCGATCAGATACGGCAGGCTGATGAAATGATCAATACCAGTCGTTTCTGGATAAACAAGAAGGTTGCCCAGGAGAAGGTGGCCTCTGAACGCCGTCAGACAAGCAGTGAAGCCAATATTTCACGAAGCGTAGATGTGCATGAAGTCAGCGTGAATGCTGTTCCCTATATTGGCAGGGCGGTCGAGTGGCAGGGCGTGGTAGAGTTTGTTTCGAGCCGCAAGGGCAGAAAATATATCTTCGTCAACAGCCAGCCCTCGGTAAACGCTGACTCAAACATGGACTATTCTTTTGAAGTCGAGTTTCCGAAAGATCTGCCTTCAGACCCGAGGGTGGCAGGAAAAGCCTCGATTACTGTCAAGGGCCGCATTGTAAGGGTTGACAAGTTGCGCAATGAGAACTCAGGCGCCTTCAGTTCACGCCGGCAGCCGGTTCTTGAGGCCAGCGAAATCAGATTTAACCGGGTTAATTACGATCAGCCGCTGGTTCTGCAGTTCTTTTAAGAAAGAAGATTGCCGGTGCAGGTTTTTTTCTCAAGATGAAGTGGGTTTCAAGACTGCCGGAGGCCGTGCGCAAGCGGCCTCTGGCTTCTTTTTTACAGGCAGCGATAAAGGCTCTTGTTATAGTGCTGCTGCCCTGGTTCCTCTTGACCGGCATCAACGGATTTTTTGCGTCTGAAACATATCTTGAGCGACTTGCAGATACGAATGAAGAAATGACAGCCATGCTGTCGACGATATCTTCGCAATCTGAGCCCAGGCAGAGATTCGATGACGAATTTAAAAGTCTGGTGGCGATTCCTTACCCTTCAGATGTTTTCAGCAGGCGTTTGCAGCAGATTGTTTCGGCTTATTCGCAGACTCTTGATATCTATCTCTTCGACAGTGGCGGCGATTGCGTTGTTCTGCCTTATCTCCCGGTACCGCCGCGTGCGGTAGCCAGAAGATTTCTAGACTGCGTTATCAACCCCAGGCTTGAGGCGAAATACGCAAGATTTGTCGAGCAGTTCTCTGGTTACCGGTCAGCCCATAAAATTTTGAATCAGAGTCCCGGTGCCATTGTCAGAATCGGTTCTTCACATGATCGACAATGGGCTGGCTGGTTCAGATTGTCTGCAAAAGGCGGGGCAGACATGGGGCATCTGATCGTTTTTGTCAAAAAAAGCGGCATCAAAGGTGAGGAGTTGTTGAATAACGCCGTTTTGCAGGCCAGGTATAAGTTCGGGCGCAACTTTTATTTTGCCTGGCAGGACCCGGTAAACTCTGAAAAATTGCGACCCGACGCATCGGGTTTTGCTTCAGATACCGCCAGAATACTTGCCGAATTGCCATGGGGCGAGCGAAACTTCGCCATTGACGGTTATCATGGTATAAAAATGTTTACCGATGACGGACTGGTAATAGTTGCTCAGACAAGCCAGCCTCTTGAGAAGAGCCTGCTTTTTGACCGGGCAGCTTTTATACTGAAAATAGTTCTATTTGTCGTATTTTTAATACTTACGCCTCTGATGATGGGTGTAACCAGGCTTTACCCAGGTCTTAGGGTCAGAATCGCCTGGCTTTTCCTTCTAGGAGCCGGAATTCCGCTGGCTTTGCTTATTTTTACCGGGCTCGCCGACCGCAGCGATCAGGAGAAGGTTCTGGTCGACAGCTGGCAGAAGCGCGGTCTCGAAGAGCTGACTCTGATTGACGAAGGCATGATTGGTGATTTCCGACAGATAGAACGCCGTTTTAAAAGCCATATCGCCAGAACTTCACGACTGCCTGAGCCCGAATTTTCAAAACAGCTTGCCGCAACCGGCAGACTTTTTGATTTGAAAAATATCTATCAGATTTTGCTGGTCAGGCCTGACTCTGCGGTTTCTTACAGCAGTGAATACCCCACCGGTAAAAAGAGCGGCGATCGCGATTCAATGATGATCTACGGTCAGATGCTTCTGGAAATCATTAATGCAACCTATGACGAAGCGGCGCGCAAGACCAGCACAGATTTGTCTTCGGTCATCAACAATATGGGTGGCTGGCTCGCAAGGGCTTTGATTCTCAGTTCCGGGAAGGTTGGCGTCATGAATCTTCTTGGCAGCGTCATGCCCACCTATGCCGATTTCTTTGTCGGTGACGATAATTACGCCCGGGCCATGGTTTTTGCCTTTATGCCGCAAAGCGCCATGCAGAGAAATTACCTGCTTAAAACCAGCAAAAGAAGAGAAGCGAAAATGTCACCTCTGCAGGGCCGTTTTGCCGCTTTACCGGTTTCGGCATCGCCATTCTGGCCGGCTTTTCCGAAACGAGCTACCGCTCACGAACCGGCGTTGAAGAAACTAGCTGATCAGGTTATGAAAAGCGGTGTTCCGGCCCATCTTGTCACAGAAGTCAGCACTAAAAAGTATCTTCTGACAGCAATGCGTGGCAGTAATCTTGACGGTTATATTCTTATCATGGCACAGCCATACGAAGTTATCGCCCGAAAAATTGATGTGCTGCGGCGTAATCTGCAGATTCTTGCGGCTCTGGTAATTTTTCTGGCACTTTTTTCAGCCCGGGTTACCTCTTCGCTGCTTTTGCAGCCGGTAAGTCAACTGCGTGAGGCTCTGGCTTCGATGGCTGAAGGAAATTTTCGCCTGCAGCTTGCGGGGACAACTGTGTCAGAGTTTGATGCAATGCTGAGCAGCTTGAACCGGACCATGAACAACCTGCAGGAACTCCAGGTAGCAAGAAGCGTTCAGGAAACGCTATGGCCGGAAGAAAACCTTTGCGGCGATGACTGGCATCTGTATGGTCGATGTGACACTGCCACCGAGCTTGGCGGTGATCACTATGACTGGCTGAAATTGCCTGACGGGCGTATTCTGCTTGTGATTGGCGATGCCACCGGGCATGGCATAGCTCCGGCAATGGTCCAGGCTTCGATAAAGGTGTGGCTGGCCATGAATGCAGAGAAGGCTCAGAGCGCCGTAAGTCTGCTTTCAGAGATCAGCCGTCTTCACTTCAACTACGGTGCAAAGCGGCTGTATATGACCTGCTGGCTGGGCTTTTTTGACCCGGCAACCGGGTATCTCGAATACGCTTCGGCCGGACACCCATACCCGATTGTTGTCAGAAGCGACGGAAACACCGAAATTTTGAAACTTGCCGGCATACCTCTCGGTATCAGACAGAAAGCTACAGTTTCTGGCGACAGCAGAACCATTGAAAAAGGCAGCAGCCTGGTTCTTTACACCGATGGAATCGTTGAAACGACAGATTCTCAGAACCAGATGCTTGGCTTCGAAGGTTTTGCGGCAATCTGCGCCGAAATTGCCGGAATGCCGGCTGAAGCTGCTGTAAAGAAGATTCTGGCCCGCGCTGCTGAATGGGGCCCAAAAAATGATGACCAGAGCGTCATAGTTTTATGCCGGCAGCCAGATGCAGGTGAAAAACCATGAGAAACGCCAGTTCACGCCATATTTACCTGCTGCTTCTGGCTTTGGCCTTTATTGCCAACTTCTCTGTTATGTATGTCTTCTGGAACCGCGACCTGCAGGATGCTCGCCATACCGCCGGGTTACAGACCCGCAGACAGCTTGACCGCTTTCATTCTTCTTTTTCTTTTGAAAAAGTTTTTGTCGGGATTTTTCATGATCTTTTTCAACGTTCCGGTAATGAACCGGCAAGATCTTTCGAAGATCTGATCAGCGTCTGGAAGTCTGACTGGCAGTTGCCGGCAGAGTCATGTGAAGCGGTGTTTTATAAGGGGCATGAGCCTCTTAACTGCAGCGAAGGTGAGCGTGAGGAATTTCGGTTTTTATTTTCCAGGATCGCTTGCGATAAATTTCGTAAATACAGAACCGAAGGACATGATAAGAATCGCCTGGTGAAGATGCTGAACGGTGGGGTCGGTTTTGAGAGACTTGAGGCAAAGCCCGGGCAATTGCGGCGCATCAATATCAGCACCCACCGAAGTTATGCCGTATGGTTTGCCCGCAGGGAAGTGCCTGAAACCAGGGCTGACGGCATGCTGGTTCTTTTTCATAATGCTTTTGTGAATGACCGTATGCTCGCAGAAACCCTTTTTAAAAGACTGAACGCGGATAGAAGTCGCTTTGGTTATCTCAATCTGAACGAAGTCAGAAAATCGTGTTCGCTGCCTGACGTTGACTCTGCGGCGCTGATGTCTGGCATAAGAGAGAGGGCCGGGGCCAGCGGGATGGTTCAGCTTACCTGCAATGGCAAAGATCTGTTGGTAAGGCTAAGTCCCGATGGTCACATTTTCTATGCCGCCAGCCCGAATGTTGCTGTTCCTCTGCCATTCTGGGCTTTAGCTCTGTTCTTTTTCTGGCTGCCGGTCGTGTTGAATTCGATGCTGAAGGCAGAGCCTGAATTCAGACTGTCTCTTTACACGCTTCTTGCTTTTGTCGTCATTGTCAGCATGGCTCTGCCGGCTGTTGCCATCGGGTTTTACTGGAATGCTTTCATCTCATCACGTCGTCAGTCACTTAAAATCGAGGCGTCGGATCGTCTGCAGCAGAATCTGATTCAGATTGACTCCAGTTTTCAGCAGACTTTCAGACAAAACCGCAAAATTTTCCGCGATCTGGTGCAGCTTCTCGATGGGCGACCTGAAAATCTGCAGGAATTTATCGACAGGTCAGTCAAACTCGAAATCGATGGCATGTTCGATGCCTGCATGCTTATCAACGCTGAGGGGCAGTTTGTCAGACCCTATGCGGCGTCGACTTACGCTGTCAGGCGCATGGCCTTTTACCCGCGGGCCTATCGTGAAAAGGCTCTGGAACAGTTTTTTGCCTGGGGCTGGGTACCATTTGACCTTGAGGCTTCTTATGCCCTGGAAACGCCTACTGAAGGCCTGGATATCAACGAATTCGTTTCTCTTATGCCATCTCAGGGCAAATCTGCCTACACCGGTTTTGCCGGGTTCACTGCAAAAGACCTGATTAAAATGCATAACAGTAAAATCGATGGTGATTCTGCGGCAGTTAAAGACGGGGTTTCGAGCATGGTGATGTCTTCGCTGATCGAAGGCAGCGGCGAAAATCCGGTTGCCAGAATTTACCAGAGTCTCGGTGACTTTTTTGATTTTGGCTTTGGCGCCAATCAGTCAATTAATTTTGTCGATCTGATTAAAGACAGAGACGGCCGGGCTACCCATTGCCTTATTCTGTTTTCCGGGCAGTATAATTTTTCCGGCCGGTTCTTTGACAAGCTGTTCACCAGTGCCGACAGGTGGCCTGCCGGCGTGAGTTATCTGGCAATCACCGATCGCCTTTTCAATGTCAATTATCCCTGGCTCGACATGTGGAAGCGGGCCGGCCGACTTCTCGCTCAGATGCAGCCCCCGAGAAAAACTCATGTCGAAGAGGTGATCATCAATGGCCAACCGCACCTGCTGGCTGCCTATGTTGCCAGGCGTTTCGACGGCTACGTTCTGGCCGCCGCCCTGCCATTGTCTGAAATAGAGAAAAAGCTTGTTCTGCTGCGCGATAAAATGCTGTTCGCCGGTCTTCTGGTTGCGGCGACATTTTTATTTGTAATCATTCGCATTTACTACGGTATCATGGTTCCGGCCGGCGAAGTCATGAAGGGGGTCAGAGCTTTTGCCAGTCGCAATCATGCATACAGAGTTTCTATAACGACAAATGACGAATGGGAACAGCTCGGCGATACTTTTAACAGCTCGCTTGAAAGTTTGAAAGAGCTCGAGGTTGCTCATTTCGTTCAGACCTGTATTCTCCCTGCCAGTGAGATTGCAGCATCCGGAGTCGTGTTTGCCGGCCGAACGGTGCCTGCCGACGACGTTGGCGGCGATTATTACGATGCCTTTGTCGGCGAAAGTGGAGAAATGATTTTTATTGCCGGTGATGTCTCGGGCCATTCAATTTCGGCGGCTCTTGTGGTCTCAATGGCGCGTGCCGGGTTTGCTGCATTGTTCGACAGTGGTGTCAGAATGCCTGATGAACTGTTTGTCAGGTTTAATACACTGATGCTCGAACATCTGCGGCGGGTTAAGATGATGACCTGTTTTGCCGGTCACATCGATCAGAATGGGGTTCTTACCTGCAGCAACGCTGGTCAGGCTTTTCCGCTTCTTATAAGGGGTGATGGCAGTGTCGAATTTATAAGATTGATTGGTTACCCGCTTGGTGTTGCGAAAAGAAAGGCTTATAAGGCCGTAAAAATGCAGCTGCCATCGCGTTGTCGCCTGGTGATGTTCAGCGATGGGGTCGTCGAAGCAATGAACGACCGTGGTGAGCAGTTCGGTTATGACCGACTCGAAGCTCTGGTTAAGAGTCTTGGTCTGAGCTGCAGTCGCTCAGAGTTTTTTGCTGGAATCTACGGCGCCGTCAAAGAATTTTCCGGCACGGTGCCCTGGGGAGATGACGTCACCGTCGCCCTTCTCGATTACCATAAGCCCGATTGAGCCGGTTGACTGCAGGGTGTTGCTTTTCTGAGCAGTTTTAACCTATAATCCGCATGTCATGAGAACAATACTCAAACTTCTTGTTTCACTTAAATCTGCTGTTGCTCTGATCACCTTTCTGACTCTGCTCTCGATGCTCGGCACCTTCGTGCCCCAGAACCTCGAGGCAGCAGTCTATCTGCAGCGTTACCCGACCGTCGGGCACTGGATTCTCGCGCTTGGCTTCGATGACATGTTCCGCAGCACTGTTTACCAGGCCTGTCTATGGTTGCTCTCACTTTCTACGCTTGTTTGCATTCTGACCCGATGGAAAAGCACTTCAAGACGGCTTTTTAAAAGACTCGAAAATGTTGAAAAGCCTGAGATAATGGCTTTTGCTGCCGGCCGCAGCTTTTCCGGCGATCTTGCCGCTGACTGGCAGAATCAATATACTGCTTTTAAAACCGACGATGATGGAGTTCTGATTGGTCTGCGCGCTTCGGGCCGCATGTCGCTGTTTGGCGGCATGTTTATTCATATCGGGCTTCTTGCGGTTCTTGCCGGGGGCCTGATCGGGGTTTTCCTCGGTGTTGAAACCTCTCTGCACGGCCGTAAGGGTGAAAATGTCGTTGTTCCGCCCCTTGAAGCGCTGAGAGCCGGTCGTGATGCCGACCGTATCAGTCGTGTGGCCCGCAATATCAGAACCTTTTCCCCGAATGATCCACGCCTGGAGCAGATGCGCCAGCAGGTCGAGGCTCTGCATAAAGAGTATGCCGAAGGCATGGCCAGTCCGGCTTTTTCTATCGCTTTTGACGAATTGTGGGTTGAATATTACGAAAACGATGTGGGGCACCAGCAGGGTGTTAAAAGCTGGAACTCGCGGGTTCGTTTTATTGGTCCCGAGAATCAGTCTGATGCAATGGTTATCAGAGTGAATCAGCCGGTCAGTTTTAACGAATTCACTTTCTACCAGGCCAGTTGGAACAAATATTATTCGAAAGTTCGCCTGAATGTCGAGCATCTGTCCGGCATCAGTGGCTGGCTTGACTATCAGCCTGCTGCCAGCTTTCCTCAGACGCTTGAGCTGACTTTGAATCAGCCGGTAAAGCCCGAATGGGCGTCTTTTACCTTCGTTATGCAGGACTTCATGCCCGATTTCAGGGTCATGGACGGCAGGTTTATCTCAGTTTCGAGCGAGTTGAACAACCCGGCGGCAATGATTGTCGCATTTGATGAGTCAGAAAAAGTTGTCGGGCGTGCCTGGGCTTTTCCGGAAGACCGTGCGATGTTGGCCAGCCACGTTTCAAGCCTGCCGTTTCTTTTTACCTTTGTCTCTGCTGAAGCTGAGTTCGAAAGCACTCTGCAGATGGCTCACGATCCGGGTAAGCCTGTAGTTTGGCTTGGCTGCCTGCTTTTCACACTTGGTATGATTATGAGCTTTTATGTTGCCTATCGCGAAGACTGGATTCTTGTGTTTCCTGATGGAACCGTAAGAATAGCCATTGCCGGCAATCGTCCCGCTCACATGCTTGTCGGTGATCTCGATCGAATTCAGCGGCAACTGACCCATAACCCACAGGAAACCGTCACCAATGAATGAAACCAGCATTTTTACCCTGTCGATGTTTTGTTATCTTGCCGCTTTTGCTCTGAACAGCGCGTCTCTCAGTCTTGATCGGCAGAAACTGCATACCTATGGCCGTGCCTTTAACTGGCTTGGCATAACTGCAGCGATTGTCGCTCTGGGGATGCGCTGGCACAGTGCCGGACACCCGCCGCTTTCAAATATGTATGAATCGCTGGTAACTCTTTCGACGCTCATCGTTCTGGTGGGCCAGATTTTTACCGCATCACAGCCTTTGCCGGTTCTTGAAGCAGGGGCAAGCGTTGGCGCTGTTCTGATGATTGGCGTTGCTTCGGTTTTTTCTTCTGATATTCGGCCTTTGATTCCGGCTCTGCAGTCATACTGGCTGCATCTGCACGTTTCTCTGGCATTTGTTGGCGAAGCCTGCTTTGCAGTTGCTTTCATTCTCAGCTATCTGTTCTGTCTGCGCCGTATTCTTGGTGATGCTTCAGGCCGCACTGACTTTGCCGACAGCCGCGAAAAGCTGGCCTGTTATTCTGTTGTCGTGGGATTACCGGTTGTTTTTATCGGTGGAATGGTTCTTCTGGCAAGGCACCTCAGTAATCACCCAATGTATGCAGATCGCTGGCACAATATTGTTTTCTGGGTAATCATTCCGTCGATACTGGCAACCATAGCAGTTGCGGTTATGGCCTGGCTGTTTCGCGGCGCATTGGGGCGCGGTGCCGAACGCTGGCTGCCCGACAATACCATTCTCGATAACCTGATTTATCGGGCCATCGCTCTTGGGTACCCGTTGTTCACTGTTGGCGGGCTGATTTTTGGCATGATCTGGGCAAATAAGGCCTGGGGGCGTTACTGGGGCTGGGATCCAAAAGAAACCTGGGCTTTGATAACGTTTCTTGTCTATTCAATCTATCTGCATGTCAGACTTGCGCGCGGCTGGAGCGGAACCTGGACCGCCTGCCTTTCAGTCGCAGGCTTCATCGTCACCATGTTCACCCTCTTCGGGGTCAATTTCCTCATCAGCAGTCTGCATTCCTACGCCGGTTCCTGATTCTTCCTCTTCTTCCGTCGCCGTACCTGGCTGCCCATTATCTGTCTGCCATCTGGTCCAGAAAAGGTGGGCAATAAATTCCCACGCTTCTTCAGCATTAAATTCCTGGCTCCATTCGACTTCCGGGTGCAGTTCGGGCCGGTAAAATTCGCAGAAGGTTGAAAATTCGGGCAGACTGGCAATATGTTCGGGCAGATACTCTGCCGCATCCCATATCTTTTCGATAGTCAGGGCTGCTGCCGAGAGAAAGTCGGTTTTGCGGGGTCGCACGGGTTGAGCCGCATCAATAAGATGCATGGGCAGACGCGGATGCAGCCACGCCTTCTTTCTGCCCGGGAATGCAACCATGTTGTTCTGTTGCAGAACCTTTATCGTCTGTGCCGGCAGGGCCATAAATTCATCAGGAGCAAGCCCATGCCGCAGTCTTTTGAGCAGATGCATCAGCTTGTTGGCTGATAAACCTGTTTCAATCGAAACCCGGTTAAAAACTTCCTGGGGTGACAGATGCAACTGCATTGGTCCGAAACAGAGCCATAGCCCAGGCTTTTCCTGGGCATCCCAGAATTTAAAAATGGCGTGTTCAGGGGTAAAAAACAGGCGGCAGCCTGCAAGACTGATTTCGTCATATTTGTTGGCAAGACCGTAGATCATCGCTGCGGCAAGTTCTTCATTCTGCAGCAGAGTTTCAATTATGTCGCGCCTTTCCTGGCGCGTTGCCTTGTCTTTGACGTGCAGATAAGCATTCAGCAGGGCATTATAGTTTTCGCAGCGCTCTGAAAAAGTGTATTCAGCTATTTTTCGTAACAGGGCGAGAAGCTGCGGGCGTCTGCCAAGACGGCTGGCCATTCCCTGAAAGGATTTGAGCGACACGGCCATAACCGGGTATTTGTGTTCAGACCAGAGAAATTCATAAATGCCGCGATGCGAGGGCTGAAGCATTTCAGAAGGTGATTACCGCTTTCCATTCGCCATCTTTGAATCTTGCGACTGTGCCACCGACACTGCCAACCCAGATGGTGTCACCTTTGACCTTGATCGAATGGATACTGGCCTGAGGCAGGCCGTTGCTTTCGTTGTAGGTTTTCCAGGTCTCGCCGTCGAAAAAGGCAAGGCCTGAAGGGGTGCCAACCCAGAGATTGCCATAACTGTCAATGGCAAGATCTCTGATAACATCGTTGGGCAGCCCGTCTCTTTCTGTGAAGCGCTGCCATTCTTTGCCTTCAAGATCGCAGCTCGAAAGGCCGGCATTGGTGCCGAGCCAGACTCTGCCGCGTTTTTCGTCAATACTGATGCAGGTAATGTAGTCAGATATCAGACCATCGTCGATTGACGGACTGGTGCGGGTGCTGCGGTTGGTGAAATTCTGGGTGCGGTTGCCGTCATAAACCTGCAGACCGTCGCCGAAGGTGCCGGTCCAGACTGAGTCATCGAGTACGGCGTAACTGGTCTTGTAGGTGTTGAGCAGAGAGTCTTTACGAAAATACTTGAGCCAGTTCGAGTCTGCATGGGCTCTTGGCGGGAACAGAAAAATGCCGATCAGGCTCATCAACACAAAAATAAAGAACCAGCGCGAATTAGTTTGTTCCATAAATTGTCTGCCTCACAGAATTCTGATTTTATTACTTTCTGTTATCGGAACAAAGTGCCTGTTTGTTTATACCTGAGGCAGACAGATTGAATTTACTCTATCAGGCCAAGCTTGCGCAGTTCATCGAGCAATTTTGCCTTCTGAATCGGTTTCGGGAGAAAAACGTCGCAAAGGTTGTAGAAAGCAGTTGTTGCGTTTTTCATATCACCGAGGGCGGTGACCATCATGATTTTTGCGCCATCTTTTGAATAAATGCCATTTGCCATTTCCATGTCGCGAATCTGTTTTAAGGCTTCGTGTCCGTCCATCTCCGGCATCATAATGTCGAGACAGATAAGGTCGTAATGTTCTTTGGCTTCAAGTGCAATTTTGACAGCGTCAACCGCTTCCTGGCCATTTACGGCAACATGAAGCGGCCCGAAGCTTTTCAGGATTTCCTGCAGCAGCAGTCTACTGGTAAAATCGTCTTCAACAATCAGAGTTTTCATTTCTACCTCCCTGGTTGATCCCTTTCTGAGGGCATCGTTTACTTCAATACTGAATTCTTCAAATGCTTTCCTGAGCTCAGGCAATCGCTTACTTACTTTGTCTAGATTGCCTTCACGGGCTTCTTTTTTCATTGCAAGGGCAATGTCGCTCACCGATTTGCCACCAGCGTTGGCTGCCGCCCCGGCAATTCGATGGGTTTGTCTTTCGGCAATTTTTTTTTGTTGCAGATTTAGCGCGTCTTCGAGGGTTTCGATCTGACCGGGCATATCAGCAAGAAAGCCTTTGACGAGTTTTATCGCAAGTTCTTCGTCATGCATCAGGCGATCCAGCAGATCGGTCTGGTCAAATGCGCCACCTACCGGAAGTTCTTTGTCATGGCCTATCCTTTTTCTTCCGGTTTTGCCGGTGGTGCCGTTTGAATTTTTGCCGTTTTTTTCCTGGCGCTCAAAATTTGCGGTAAACCAGAATTCAGAACCTTTGCTTTCTTCACTGTTTACGCCTATTTCGCCGCCCATCATTTCGGCAAGCTGCTTTGAAATAGCCAGGCCGAGACCGGAACCTCCATGCTTTCTTGTGGTTGATGGATCGACCTGACTGAATTTTTTGAAAAGCAAATTAAATTTATCGGCTGGTATGCCAATACCGGTGTCAAAAATCTGAAATTTTATCAGAACATTGCTGTCCGTGCCTCCTGTAACAGAGACAGTCAGCGTCACGCTGCCGGCTTTGGTGAATTTGATGGCGTTGCCGATCAGATTGGTGAGTATCTGTCTAAGTCTGGCCGGGTCACCAGAAATGCGTGAAGGCACTTCCGCAGGCATATTGACAATAAAATCGAGTCCCTTGAGGCTTGCTTTGACCTTCATTATCCCGGCCAGCTCATCGATCAAAGTTACAAGGTCAAAACCTATGTTTTCAAGAACCAGCTTGCCGGCCTCGAGTTTTGAAAAGTCTAGAATATCGTCGACCAATGCCAGAAGCGATTCACCGCTGGTGTGAATGATCTCGACAAAGTGCTTTTGTTCGCCATCAAGACTTGTTTCAAGCAGAAGGTCGGTTATTCCGATAATCCCGTTCAATGGCGTGCGAATCTCATGACTCATATTGGCAAGAAATTCGCTTTTAGCCCTATTGGCCATTTTGGCCTGTATAGTCATTTCATTGGCGGTTACGGTTGCTTCCTCAAGCCTGCGGTTTGTTTCGAGAAGGGCTTTTTCTGCCTGTTTTCTCGCGGTGATGTCAGTGATGATCGAGTGAATGACGTTTTGCCCTTTAAACCTGATGCTGCTTGCTGACACCAGAACATTATGCAGAGAATCGTCGGCGGTTTTGTGAACGAACTCGAATTGCAGGCAGCCTTGTCGGACCACGGTCTGCATCGCTCTTCTGACCGCCGACTCCGGGTTCATATTTATATCGGTAATGCACATGGTCAGAAGTTTTTCGCGAGGGTAACCGTAAAACTTTACTGCCGCATTGTTGGCGTCGACAATTTGAGCGCTGTCGGGGTCGATCATCATCATGACGGTCGAGTTATTTTCGAACTGACTGCGGTATGACTCTTCACTTTCCCGCAATTTTTGTTCGGCGAGAAGCCTTTGCGCCTCATTTTCCAGTTCACGATTGATTTTTTGCAGTGCTCCAGGCAACAGATCGAGGAAATGCGCGCCCTTAACGATGTAATCGAGTGCTCCCATTTTCATCATTTCGACTGCAATTTTTTCGTCGCCCTGCCCGGTCGAAACTATGAAAGGCGGCAGTTCACGGCCGGTTGAGGTAAAATTGCTGATAAAATCGCGGGCATTCATGTCGGGCAGACTGAAGTCAAGAATAATCAGCCGCGGCGCATCATTGTTTTTAAGCCAGGTGATGGCTTTCGCTCCTGAGTATGCACAGACCGGTGAGAAACCGCATTCCTCGACCTTCTCGCCTATCAGATCAGCGAGGCCGGGATCATCCTCAACGATAAGAATTGTTTCTGCTTTTTTATCAATCATATTCAGGGTCAATATTCCTGGAATTCTGTGGTTTGCAGCACCACCGAAAATACACTGCCGACGCCTGGTTCACTCTCAACTTTTACCTTGCCCCGATGCTTTTCTGCAATCTTTTTTACAACTGAAAGTCCTATTCCGTCTCCAGACACTGAAGTTGCATCATCGATACGGTAAAAAAGATTCCAGATCTGGTCAAGATGCTTTTTTTCAATTCCGGTTCCGTTATCTTTTATTGAATAAATTGCTTTGCGTAGACCCGAAATTGCGCTTATCTCGATAACCAGATTTCTTGAGGGATCACGATATTTGACCGCGTTGCTGATAAGGTTCGAAAACATCTGATTTAAAAGGTTTTCGTCGCCATAGCAGCCAGGCAGATTTTCGACTTTTACGCTTGCACCTGTTTCAGAAAGTTGAAACGCATTGGTTTCGATGATTTTTTCAAGCAGCTGATTCATGTCGACCGGCTTTACGCTCATTGTTGCCCGGCCGGTTCTGGAAAGCTGTAAAAGACCGTTCAGAAGCGAGTCCATTTTGTTTACCCCGGCAAAAATGAACTGCAGAGTTTTGGGAATTCCTTCTTCGAGAAGTTTTTTCAGCTCTTCATTTTCTGTGATCTGGGGGTATTCTCCTGCCAGAGTGAGAACTTTTGCAACCTGTCTGTTGAGACGTTGACTGAACCCCTGAATATTAACAAGAGGAGTTCTAAGGTCGTGCGAAGTGACGTAAAGATAGTTTTCAAGCTCTTTGCTGCGTGCCGACATCAGTTCATGCATCTGGCGACTGGTAGTTATATCATTCGTGACAGTGGCAAAGAGGTTCTGACCAAGAGGAACTGCGGTTATCGAAAAATGCCGGTCAAGTGGCGGGTAGAATGTCAGCAGTTCTTTGGGTTGCCCGGATGTCAGAACGCTTTCGTATTCACTTATATAGGGCGCTGGTCTTGACGCAAAAAGCCCCGTGGCAAGCGCATCTTTTACCTCTTCGCCAGTTTTGCCAAGAAGCTGGAGAAATGCCGTGTTGAAGCCTATGATGCGGTAGTCAACCGCTTCCCCGGCTTCGTCGAAAATCATTTCATGAACCGCGACTATTTCCTTGAGTTGATTGAAAATACCTGCCAGAGAGTTGCTCTGTAACTGGCAGTAATTGCTGTTTGTAATATTGCTGCTGTCATGGCATTCTCTGCCGGCAGTTATCTCGTCGCACCCGGCCGGTGTCAGCGCTGGTTTTATTTTCTGGTCGGGCAAAATTAAATCCTTACAATCTGAATGAACAACCCAAGTCTTTGTAGAGTTTCTGCAAAAACTTTGCAGTCAACCGGCTTGGTAATGTACATATTGCATCCGAGTTCGTAGCACTTTGCTATTTCAGGTTGGTCGTCAGTGGTTGAAACCATTATAACCGGAACTTTTTTGAGAATATCGTGACTCTTGATTCTTTTCAATACCTCGATTCCATCCATTTTGGGCATTTTGATATCGAGAAGCAGAAGATAGTTCAGAACCGTTGCCTCGTCTGAGGCTTTTTCAATAAGGAATTCCCATACTTCCTGGCCGTTACAGAAACGCCTGATCGAGTTGTGAATACCCGATTCCTTCAGTTCATCAACGATGAGCTCCGCATGCCCCGGGTCATCTTCTGCCACGAGGATAGTCATTTCTTTGCTGTCGCACATATTCTGCCTCACAGATCAGATTTTTTTACGGCTGAATCTTCGAAAGGCAGTGAGGGTTATTCTTTATCCAGATCCTGACCTCACCTGTACCAATTGTAACAAAAAACAGGAATTTAATTAACTGGCGGCAGGAATTCTTTGCGGATCAACTCAAATACAGACCGGCGGTTTTATTTAAACAGCCCGATATTGATTGCAACTGTGCCACTCGCACCCTGAAGCTTGGTTTCAGAAACTATCGGGATCGGCTTGCGTTTTCCGGGCTTATACTGATTGAAAGTTGCGGCTGAATTGAAATAGTGGTCTACAGTCGTCTTTTCGCCTTCTTTGAAGCCAACGTATGGAAATACTACTTTTTTATAGCTTCTTCCGAGGCTGTATAACCGGTCGAATTTCATTTCGACCTCAATTTTCAGTACCCCGGGTGTGACGTTTTCTATCACTTTTTCATAGAGGGCGGTATATTCACGCCCAAGTCCGTCATTCCAGCTGGCGGCAAATTCGCTGTTGCGTTCTTCTTTTTCGACCAGATCGATGTTGCCATGATATTTGCCATTAATGTAAAGCTTGCCATAGGCCGGCAGACGGTCTGGTTTGTCACCGGTATAAAGCAGCCTTACCCGCAATGAAGATCTTTCGATTCTGGCATTTCGGGTCGTTATGTCGTGCAAATCTGCGTTACATTCAGGGCATAGCATTGTCAGGCCTGACAGTTCCTTTGCACCGCAGGCCGGGCAGTCGCCTGCAATTGCTGAACCGCAAACTGTCAGCATGACAACGATCAGGAAAGATATCTGGAAAAGTTTTTTCATTGCTTCAGATAAATTATCGACAATCACAACATTAAAATGAAAAAAATACAGTTTTTGTTATAAAACTCGTTTTTTTTGCCGAAAAAGATTTTATGCCAGAAAGGGGAGCGATTTATTTATGAAGGCTGTATGTTCAATGATTGCCGGATGGTATTCTGTAGCTCTTATTGGCTTCCTGGTCTACATCAGAAAGGGGTTTCTGCAGATGTCGGGGGAAAACTGCATGCCTTCGATCGATCTTAATTGTTCTGATGACAATGGCGACACTGACACTTTTTCAGAATTAACTTGATTTAGTTACAGTAACCTGTCTAAAATAAATAAAGATTTATTTTAGACAGGTTTTTTCTTTGCCATTCGATACCAAATTTGAATTTATCCTGCAGTTCGAAAAGATTCTCGGGGACATGAAAAGCAAAAACCCCGAGACCTATGGCCGCAATCTGCAATTTTTGAGTGTCGAGACCATCGAGACGGTAAGGCCGATACTGCAGAAGTTTTTTCCGAATGACAAAACTCTTATCGATACTCTGGTTCGCAAAGACATTGATCTTATGCTGCTCAGGATTCTTCGCTCCGAGGTGGTCGGCCTGCAGGGCGAAGGCGAAAGACTGGTCAGAAAGGCCCGCAATATTATTTCGCAGTTCGGGTTTCTGCCCCCGGTAGCCTTTTTCTATGCCTATAATGGCGCAGAACTTTTTGAAGCCATGCTCGACCGTACATATAAAAATTTAAAAAAGCGGGGAAAGCCGCAAAGCCTCTCTGAAATATGGCGCAGATTCTCAGCGCCCCTGACCGCCAGTTTTGAACTTAAAAATGTATTTACCAAGGATCTGCTGTTTAAAATCAGACAGAGACTGAAAAATTATCTTGAAAAAGACCCCAGATTCTATCTTGACGCGAGAAGCCCGAAAAAATTGTTTGTTGCGCTTGCAGAATGGGGTGCTTCGGTCGATTTTGACGACCAGGAACCCTGAATAGTTATTTACTGTCATAACTTGAATTTAAGGTCTACAGGTAAACTCTGATTTAAAAATAAACACTGGAGAGAGAAGTTTTGTCAGGTTCAGGTAAAGCGTCCGGCAGCATTAATGCTGTTCGATACTATCTTCTCTGGCTGCTTGGCATCGCTGTTCTGGCTGTGCTCGGGAGAGACTATGACCTGGCTCTGCTGGCCGTTCTTTTTCTTCTTGGCCTGTTCTTTTTCAGTATAAGAAGACACCTTGAACAGAGAAACTCTCTTCAGGATGTCTGTAACTTCTACGAGCAGGCACATTCGCTCGATGATCTACAGCTTCTTCTCGGAGACCGGCCCTACAGTCGCATTCTTCAAACCGTTCTTGACCTCGGAAAATTTGACTGGGCGGTTCTTTTTCTCATGGATTTTGAAAAAGACTGCTTTGTTGCGGTTGAAGCTGCCGGAGTCAGTCTGGATCGCTTCAAAAATGTGAGTTTTGATGACATCGCCGCTGAACATACCTCAGACAGTATGAAACTGTCGATGAAATTGCTTGAGCACGCTTTTAAGGCTCATGAATTCCGTGGTGCCCTCGCCGGTTCAGCTCTAGAACGCAACAAAATCTTCTATGGCTGCCTGCTGGTAGGACGACACAGTCCTGATGCCGAACTGACCTCAGAAGACAGTTTCAGGCTCGATATTCTCTCTGACCAGGTTTCTGTCTGTCTGCACAATTATCGATTGCACAAAGAACTGGCGTTTCATGCCGACGAACTCGCGAAAAGACAGGCTCAGATTCAACGAGAACTTGATATGGCCCGAATCGTTCAGGACGGCGCGATGCCAAGGCAGGTTCCTGACGTCGACGGTATCGAAGTTTCCTCATTTTTGAAGCCGGCCAGATTCATCGGTGGCGACTTTCTCAGATTTGTTGAAGATGCTTCAAGGTCGAATATTGGTGTTCTTATCGGCGATGTGTGTGGCAAAGGCGTGCCTGCTGCCCTGGTTATGGCCGTAGTCGTCTGTCTTTTCAACGACCGCTCGGCACTTGCTGATAACCCGGCAGAATTGATGAGTCGGGTTAATGTCTCGCTGAAAGAGTTTCTCGGCGCCGGTTCCCGCTTTAACTCAACGGCACTCTGGGGAGTTTTTGATCTTCAGGCGATGAAATTCAGTTATTGCAGTGCCGGTCATGATTTTCCACTGCATTATCGGGTCGCCGATAATTCAATCATTGAGCTGAAATCGACCGGGACTCTTCTCGGGATCTTCAACGAAAGCACCTACGAAAGCTGTTCAGAAAACATTGCCGATGGCGACAAGTTAATGTTTTACTCAGACGGTCTGGTTGATTTTTTTGAGGCCTGGGCCGGCTGTGAAGATGGCTATGTTTATTTACGCAGTTTCTTTTTTGCACGGGTCAGTAAAAGTGCTGATGAAATTGTTAAGGAAATCGCTGCACTGGTCGAGAATTCTCCTGCTGCGGTCAAAGACGATATTACCGTGGCGGTTTTCTCAATAGACCGGAAAAGAAAGGTTGAAAAGCAGTCATAAAAAACATCAGACCGCTGATTCTGTTCCTGCTGATGCTGTTTTCAGCTCAATCTATCTTTGCGGCACCATTGCCGGTTGACGGAACTTTTCGCCTGCGGGCTCTTAAAGACCAGCTCGACAGTCAGTTGTCAGCCAGCCGGGCCTCAGATGGTGCCGTTGGCCATCGTTTTTCAGCCAGAAATCAGAAATTTATTCCCGGCGTTACTGAAGAAAGTTTTCAGGTTTTCAACTTCGCTTCCGGGCTTTATGAATACCGACCAGGCAAGCTTGTGGCAGCCGGTAAAGAATGTCTTCTTTTTGTTGAGAGCGGTCAGGAAGCGCAATATGGTCAGGCTTCTGCCGATGTTTATGCAAGCATCATCAGGTGTTTTGACGACAAGGTGTTTCCGTCTGTCTGCAGATGGTTCGGAAAGCCGGTAATTCCGGCAGCGTTCAATCTTCCTGACGAAAGGATTTACATCTTTCTTGTCGACATTCGCGACAGGTTCGAAGAGGGTTACGTTGCAGGCTATTTCGATCACCGTGATATCGAAGGCTGGTCTGGCAATCAAAAACCAGTATTTTTCATGGATACAAACCCGGGAGAGCCTGGAAACCCAGATGATAAAAGCAATGCCTTCTATCGCACCCTGGCACATGAATTCCAGCACATGGTTAATTTTTCGATTCAGCATGCAAATGGCAACCCTGAGCAGGAACGCTGGCTGGATGAAGGCTTTTCAATGTTTTCCGAATATGTATTTTCGGGCGAAACCGGGCAGAACCGTCTACGGGTTCCGCCAGCACCTCATTTTGCCAGATTTCTTCAGAATCCGGCAGTTAATCTGCTCAGTAACGCAAAAGAAAGCTGGTTTCGTGAAGACCGGCTTTTCAGGCAGTATGGTGCCTCTTTTCTTTTCGTTGCTTATCTGGTTGAAAAGTTTGGCGGAGAAACGGCCGGCATGCAGCAGCAGTTTACCCGCGAGCTGGTGCGCACTGCTGCAAAGGGCATAAAAGGGTTGAATGAACTGCTCCGACATGCAGACACAAGCTTTACAGAGGTATTTGTCAACTTCAATCTGGCACTGGCTGTTGACGAGCCTGGCATGGGGAATGGCCTGTGGGGATTTGCCGACAAGGTCGCAGCCTTTGGAGATGATGCAAATCTTCTGCCGGTAAAAACCGGTCGGCACTTTATCACTGGCGGCGAAAATTCATTTGTCGGTGCCGAAAGCTCGGTTATTTCCAACTGTTTGAATGTTGAAGAAATAAACGGTCGTGGTCAGACGACGTTATCTCTTACCTGTCAGAGCAGTGTGCTGCCATGGGCGGCGACGGTTCACAACGACGGCACAACCTCGATTCGACCACTGGTAATCGACTCAGACGGTCGCGGAAGCATATCTCTCGATTTTAACAACCTCAGGCGTTTCTTTTTCCTGCCTCTGGTCATTGACCCGCAGAAAACCGGTGATGAGAGCTACAGTTATTCTTTTAGAACGGCGTTCAATAAATATATTCTCTATCCGGTTCCGCATCCAGCCTTTTCTGAACAGTATCTGATATTTTTCAGGTCTTTCAACGGTGCGTTGAACGCTGTACCACAACTTAAGATTCTTTTTAACAATCTGATTGAACAGCCGTCGTTCTCGTCTGTCGACGACGAAAAATCGTTGTTTGTAGCTCAATATAAGCTGCCAGGCGTTGGTCGCGGTCAGGCGGTCTGCAATCTTAATGACGAAGTATTTTCGTTCAGCTTTTCTGTGGCCAGATTGAAGCCTTCGATGCGCACCGAAATGCAGATTGCCGATGCCATGCTGGTGAGTGAAGGAGATATTAATGCTGAAGAACTGGTAATGTTTGCCGTTCCTGACTCCAGCTCCATGTTCAGACCAGTTGACGCTGTTGCCGGGCCTTTCGATATTCTCGCCACAGCAGAAACTAAAACCAGTCTGATTGTCAAAATGCCGGACTATTACAGTAAAAAGTCGGGTTTGCTTTGTGAAGGCCGCAATCCAGAAACAGCATGGGTGCCTTTGCATAAATTAACTGATGGCCGTATAGTGGCTGAACTGGCCGGCCCCGGAAGATTTTATCTGTATTATGATGACCGCCCACCGCTGCTCAGCGGCCTGCATTTTGAAAAGCTGGCTGATGGACAGAATGCGGTTTTGTGCAGTTATGATGACGATCTTTCCGGTGTAGATCCGGAAAGTCTGAAGATTGTAATTGACGGGCAACAACTTTTTGCTGGCGGCATTATCAAGGATGGCAAGATTAGTTGCCGTATTCCTGAAGGGCTTACTGGAAATGGAGATATGGTCGTTACTCTCGCCGACCGGGCTGGTAACGAAGCCCGGGCGTCGATTAATGCTCAAATTGCTGCTGCGTCAGGGGTTAGCTCCGTAAAAGTCTACCCAAACCCATGTCGGAGGTTTGCACGTTTCAGCTTTGTTCTCTCTGGCAAACCGGTTATTGGTAAAGCTGTTGTTAATATTTATGACGTGTCTGGCAGGAAAGTAAACACCCTGCAGCTCGATGAGTCTGCAGGGTATCTGGTTTCTGACTGGAACCTGACCAATCGCAATGGCGCGCAGGTTGCAAACGGTATCTATTTTTTCAGGGCCCGCATAGAAGCCAATGGTCGCACTCTGAAAAGCAACGGCAAACTTGCGGTTCTCAGATAGCAACCACCAGTTTCAGCGGGAGGAAGCTTTAATAGCTTTTTGATATCTGTCTTTTGCCGTCTGAAATTCTTTGAGTTTTGCCTTGGCAGCTTTCTGATCGCCGCCCGTAACCGCTTTAACATAAGCTTTGTAGGCAATTTCATAGTTGTCTTTCGCAACTCGCAGACCGGCATCCATGTTTTTATACGGAATCTTTTCGGCTTCTGCTGGCAATCTTAGTTTGCTCGCCTCTGCCGAAGACTTTTGCACCTGCAGATTGGCTTTTGCTGCACTGTTATCGTAAGAATATGCCTGGAAGGAGGCTTTTGTTGCCTCAGGTTTCTGCTGACCTTTTTTGTAGCCGAGCAGTTTTGCGATACCGGTAAATAGTTTTTCACCGACGATGCCGCCGACAATGCTGCCGAGCATTGTGCCGACCACGGGTATCGGAATCATCGAGCCGAGCATGGCACCAATGGTAGAACCAGCGGCCTGACCGGCGATAGCAACTGGATCAAGTGCTTTCAGGGCAGCTTTAAAGCCCATGCCGGCACCAAGATTGCCGCCGAGAGAACCGCCGACCAGTGAGGTCAGAGTTGGCAGGAGAGCGCCGGCAATGGTTCCGACGACGGGTATTGGCACGAATGTCTGAATCAGAGGAACAAAAACCTGTCCGGCTGCAGCGCCCAGCGATGAACCAACGACGTTGCCCACGAACTGCATCGAAGCAACAGACTGTACCGCAGCTTTCATGCTTACTTTTTCGCCATTCATGATCTGGCTGGCGAGGTTGATAGCGATCGAGGTCCCGGCTGTCATAGCAAGGCTCTTGACGCTGAAAGATTGCTTTATTGAATTGGCGGCATTCTTGATGCCGACACCGAGTGCTTTCTGACCTTTGATGAGATTTTCGCTCAGTCGTATTGACCGATACTGTGACTGGGTTTCGTCTGAATAGGCGCGTGAACCGTCGATGGCACCGTCGACGCGGCCGTCAACGACGGCCTGTTTGTAGAGGGCCTCGCTCCATTCTTTGTAGCTGCTCAGTTTTGCATCATATTCAGCCTTCAGCTGAAGTCTGGCATTCGGGTCAGTTGCATTCTGCCAGGCCTGCTGCGCATCGTGAACTTCTTTGTAGCGGGCGGTGGCGCTGCTGTCGACCGTAGCATATTTGGTGTTGTCAAGAAACTGCTTGATCATCTGGCTGCGGTCTTCAGGAAATTTCTGGATGTAGGCGTCGACAAATTCACGATAGGTCTGGGGTTTTGAATTTTCAAAAACCTGGCAGACTTTCGAGAATGGGGCCTGAATGCGGCCACCATTGAGAACATCGTAAAACAGTGAGGCATTGACCCCTTCGGTAGACAGCATGTCAATACCGGATTTGAGAACACCATCATTGGGGCCGGTGGTCACGCCCTGGTTCTCAAAGATATACTTGTTTTCGGCTATGTTTTTGTGGGTTTTGATGCGCCATGAGGTGGCAGAGTTGTGCTGGTCGCGGGTGGAAAGAGCTTCAAGGGCTTCTGCCCAGCCTTCAGAGAGGGCAAAACCCTCGTCTGAAACGGTGTTTTTTGAATGGGCACCGTAATAATTTGTTTGCGGGTAATTGGGGCGCTCGTAGAGCTGGTCCATGATCATGTGGCCGATTTCGTGGGCCATTACCGAGCCGGCTGACGGGTCCTGCATGCCGCCGCTGAAAACTTCGCTGTTGGGTGGCACGACAATGCGGTTGACGTGTGAGTTGTCGCGATAGCTGATCTGGCCATTGGCAGAGGCTTCAGCCATCGCAAAGCCGCGGGAGTCATGGTGAATTCCACCCGAGTTGCCAACTTCGAGGTAAACAGGTTTTTTGAGGTCATTGACCAGCCACTGAGCGAATGCCGGGTCTTTGGTGCCGGCGGCCAGGTCTTTTTGAATTTCGTTGATCTTGAAGTTGCGGGCTTCGACCTGCATCCCTACGGTCTGACGCAGACCCGGGTTGCTTTCGATATAGGTTTTAAGCTGCTGATAACGCGGGTCGTTGCTCGAAAGTGATTTTAAAACCGGAACCGTATTGCCCATAAAATCCTTGGTGGATACGGTGGCGGCTGATTCATCGGTGATCGGGGTCACAATCTTGAACTGCGCCATCGAAGCTTCTGCCGGCAGGGTCTGCACAGCAATGACGCGGTCCTGATTGTCTTTGACAAAATATTTGCCGGTGGTCGGGTCATAATCAGGGTTGTAGACTTCCTGGACCTGGCCGGTAGCGTCTTTAATCACGTAGCGAATCCCCTCTTTTGTCGCTACAAATGACCCCGAGGCGGTGACAATACTGCTGCAGAAAACAGCAAGAATCAACAAGATAGTGAGCTTCACCGACCTGAATTTTTTCATCTGCGACCTCCAATACTATAGAACCGGGGATTAAGAGAGGATATTTCTTAAAATTATAACTATATTTGCTCTCTCCCACAAGGTACGAAAAATCACTCAGAAAAGTCGTGAAAGCTGCCGATGATGTTGACGAATAATATTCTCTCAACCCGACAAAAGCAGGGGCTGGTATGAAAAAGGCGAACAGAATTATTAAAAAGATCTTCTCGATACTGTTACCTGGGCTGGTAATGATGGCTCAGGCGGCTTATGCCGGCGACAGCATCATTCCACCTGAAATGCGTGAAATCGCAGTTCAGCAGGGTCAGAATGCCAGAAAAACAGGTCTTGAGGCAGATCTCGGCCCGTTCATGAATGCGCCCCTGATGCAGCGCGCCATCGAGATTAACGCCAGCCAGTTTGGTCTCAAGGGCTCTGTACGTGCCGTCGTCGGCGGTCGCAATTTTTCGGCGGCCGATGTGGACTTAGCCATGATTCCTTTCTCAAGTTCGAATGGTTACGGTCTTGGCAACCTTTTTCACGACGGTGGTGAATGGCCGGGGACCAATGGCGTACCGAATGCCGATGACGGTGCCTCAAGTTTCGGTTCGGACCAGGCAGCCGAAATCTATGATGCTGATGGTAATGGCCATTATCCTAAGGCTGTTTTGCGATACATTGGTACCCATTGTTATATTTTTGTGCCGGTGATGTTTTTTCCGACCCTTCCCAGGCCTCTTTCTTCATCTGAAGATGCAACCCCGCCGGCTCAGGCCGCCTGGGGAATGTACTGGCCTGACAGCACTGTAATGCAGAACGGGCCGTATTATTTTGCCCCCGATGCCAATGGTACTGTTCTCGAACCACGCTACGTTCTCGGTGCCGATAAAAACTACGCCCGCCTCAAGCTGAAAGAAATGGCTGACCAGTTCGATGCGGTCATTTACCCGAAAATTCGCGAGCACTTTGGTTCAGAAGCTGATATCGACGGCGATCCAAAAGTTTATATTCTGCTTGACGATATTCGCGATGGCAGCGGTAGTTTTCGTGGTTACTTCTGGGCTGGCAACCAGTTTCCCAGAACTTCTCAGGCTCTAAGCAATGAAAAAGAGCTTCTGAATATTGACCTTTTCCCGAGTTTCGTGTTGGCACAGACTGACACCTACGGTACTCTTGCTCATGAATTCACCCACATGGTCATTTTCAACGAGAATTACCGGGTCGAAAATGGGCAGCTGATCGGTATGCAGCGCTGGCTTGAAGAGGCACTTACTCAGTATGCACAGCATCTTTATGATGGAAAATTTACCTCTAACCTCGATGAATTCATTAAAAAGCCCGACACAATTCTGGCTGAAGACAGAATTGTAGATGTATGGCTGGGCTCAAGCCCCTATGCCAACTATGGCGCCTCTTTCCTCTGGATGTATTATCTGGTCGAAAAATACGGCGGGTCGAACCTGCCCGGCTTTCTCAAGGCTATTGTCAGAAACCGCGACGGCGGTATGGGAAGTATCGACGCGGTATTGCAGACCTACAATCTGGATTCGAAAAAGGTCTTCGAAGACTGGGTTATCGCCAACTATCTCGATAAAACGAGAAAACGTGACGGTCAGCTGCTGAACAGCGGCAAATGGGGCTATCTTGTCGACAACGATTTTAACGAAGCCAACAATATTGGTAAATATGAGAGACTGCCGGTTAAATTTGCCGAAAAGGTTATTCTGACAGAGCAGGTTACAGCCCGCTCCTCGAATGTTAACCCATGGGCAGCTGATTATGTTGAGATCTCAGGTAATACTGGCAATCTCAATCTGGCCTTTGATGGTGATAACAGCGGTCAGTTCAGAGCTGCCGTCATCAAAAGGGGTTCGCAGATCGATCCGGCTGTGGATTTTATCTATCTTGACGACCGTCAGGCCGGCAACACCATCATTCAGAACTATGGTTACAACAATGCCTACGAAAATCTGGTTCTGGTACCAATGGTGGTACAGAACAACAACTACAGCAAACTCAGCTATGTTTATTCAGCCAGCTTTGATGATCTCAAAGTGGCCATCTTCCCGAATCCGACTTTCGAAAACCATCTGCACATCATAGTTAAAACTGACAAAAAGTTTGCCACCGAACCAAGACTGCAGATGACCTACGAAGGTGAGCAGGGTTATCTGGTAATGACGCCAATCAACGATTCTACCTACATGACCAACTACAGTCTCAAAAAATCAGGGGAAGGAGTAATCGTCGCCAACGGCACCAATGCTGACGGGGTAATTCTCTCGAACCAGCTGCAGTTCTCAGCCGTATATTATCCGCCCAACAGTCAGGGGCTCCTGTCTGCGTCCTTCGCGACTCTGAATGTTCCCGCCGGTTCTCTGCGCGCCGGTGGCACCGTAGTCATGGCTGCTCCAGAAAATCCGGTTTCTTATGCCGGTATTAATCGCATCAGCAGAAATATTGACGTGACTCTTCCGGTTGAAAAAGCAGAAAAAGCACTTGAAATTTCGATTCCTCTCAATCCGCTCAGTGCCGGTAATTCTCAGGCCGGACTCTATCGTGCTTCCGGTAACGGTCATAAATGGATCGGGCCGGTAGAGATTGCCGATGGCAGCGCCAGAGGTGCGATTGACTTTTCCGGCAGCGTTTTTGTTGCCGTTGATGATACGGCCCCAACGGTTGTTTCTGATGCAGAACACGCCGGCACCAACCTGATCGCCATCAGCGTCGATGATCTTGGAAGCGGGATCGACAGTTCAAGCGTCAAGGTTTCATATGGCGGCCGCAGTCTGCCTGTAAGAAATGGTGAGGAAGGTCGCATTCTGGTGGATATGTCTTCTCTGCGAGACGGAACCTATGATCTGGTAGTCGAGGTAGCTGACAATGCCGGCAATCAGGTGACTGCAAATGTCAGAGCTGCTATTACCGCGCCAAATGCACTGACTCAACTGGTAACTTACCCCAATCCCGCCAATCGTTTCGTAAATCTGCGGGCAACTTTCAGCGGCCCGGCAAATGCTGGCGCAGCAGTTTCTGCAAAGATTACAGATGTGAGCGGCCACAAGGTTGCTACGCTCGACCTTGCCCATCGAGGCGCCGGTGTGTACGAAACCCGCTGGGACCTGCTGAACGACAGAGGTAAAGCAGTTGCTAACGGTGTGTATTACGTTGAATTCAATGCCGGCGTTGCCGGTCAGTCTGCCAAAGAACGCCGCAAAATCGCGGTTTTGCGCTGATAACGGAGGCTCAAATGAAAAAAGCCAAATTCTTCCTGCTGTTTGTGGTCCTGATGACCTTTCCGATGATTCAGAACTGCGGTGGTGCCAGCAATGGTGGTGGCAGCAGCACTCTGCTGATCGCCGACAAACTCATCAACGAAGGCTGGGATTCAATAAAACTGGGCAACTATTCGACTGCCCGAGCCAGTTTTCAGCAGGCATTTTCTGAAAACCTGACCGAGGGACAGCGTGTTTCTGCGCACAGCGGCATGGGCTGGGCCCTGTCAAAAGAGGGAAAAATTCTTGAAGCGATTCCGTATTTCGAAATAGCCGCCGAAAAAGATAACGAAGCGAAGGTTGGTCTGGCTGGCGCTCTTATCTATCGTCACCAGACTGCTGTCGACTATGTCAGGGCCGCAGAAATTCTTGGCAACATGCCTCCCGAAAAATTTGCCCAGCAGCATTCTGGTTTGGCACTGAGTGCTGCCAAAGTTCATGGTCTGGCAGCACTTTCTTATGCCCTTGCCGGCGATATGGAACAGGCGAAAATCTATATGAACAAGGCTGCCGCTCTTGATTCGATGATGGTTGGCACCACTGTAGACCGTCTTGACGAGGCATTTTTTCTGCTTGGCTGGAAAAACTGATCATTGCGTTTGAACTGAGGGGCTGCCCCCCGGGTTTGCAAGGCCTGCCGGTGCAGCCCTTTTATTATGCCTTTTTATTGTCTGACGGCGGTTGAATCTGATATAGTTATGCGCAAAAGCCATTGAAGCAAGAGTAAATTTATGAAGCAAATACGCCTCGACAGGATTCTGTTCTTTCTGCTGATCGCTGCACTGATCTGCTGTTCAGGTCTGCATGCCGCCCAGGTCGAAAAAAATTCCGGGGTCAAAAAAAATGGACAGCAGAAGAAAACAATAGAAACTCTCCCCAAAAAAACATCAGGTGAGGCCGCCAGAAAAGTTTCTGCTGAAGAGTCTGATGCGGCTGACGGCGGCGCGGCTGTTTCCGCCAAAAAGGTGCCGGAACTGACTCAAGAAGAACTTCTTGAACAGGATAAGCTGCTGCGTAGTGAAGTTATGGGCTTTGTCAAGGCGAATGCTGAACGTCAGGCCGGTGAAGGCTGGCTTTATCTGGCGCATCACTATCGCGAACTCAAAGAACCGGAGCGGTCGCTGATGTATATCAGAACTCTGCGGCGCGCCGAGCACATCAATCCCCGCCTCGTCTGGGAAGCAATTTTGCTGAATGCCGATATTCTCAAAGAAAGAAAAGAATTCGCGGCGGCTCTGAAAGACCTCGATCAGCTCATTGCCATGGTACCCGCGCGAATTTACCTGGTGCGCGCCAAAATTGCCAGAGCCGAACTGCTTGGCCGCAGTCTCACGAGCGTAAAAGAACTGTGGGCGGCATTTTACCGATATTACCAGGGTTTTCCTGAAAAGCCGGATGTGGAAGCAATTCAGTATCTGATGGGTTTCGAAAGAGGCTACGATCTTGAGATTGCCATGAAGGCCCTCACCGCCTGGGAAGAAATCGCCAGATTTCCTGAGGTTGAGGCCAGTAATCTGGCTTTGCTGCATATTGCCATGCTGCATGCCTTCGATCTTAACAACCCTGCCCGCGCAGTTCCATATCTTCAGAAAATAGCCGAAGGTGATTCTGTGACGGCCGATGCAGCTTTTCTGCTCGGGGTAATCAGACATTTTTACCTGAAAAATGATGAATACAAAATTGCTATTGATGATTATGGCCTGTTTCGAAAAAAGACCGAAAGTCTCGAAGGGTATAGAATTGCAGGCATTCTGCAGGGTCAGCTGCTGACCGAGAAGCTGGCCGATCACGATGCTGCGGTAAATACTCTGCAGACGCTGCTTGAGACCCCGCCGCATCTGCTCGCATCTGAATCTTTTTCACTGGTGCGGCGCCGCGAGTTGCGCGATGAAGAAATCGACTGGGCGATGCTGGCCTGTCGCATGGCAGGCTATATCTGTGAGTTCCGGCTCAAGAACCTCGAGCGGGCGCGGTATTTTTATAAAAAGATCGAAGAACTCAATAAAGAGCGCAGCACACCGGTCGAAGACCCGATAAATGTGGCTGCCCTGCAGAGAACGGCCCCCGAAGCTTCGCCCGGAGATCTGCTCTTTGACATGGCTTTTGAAAAATATCGCAGTCACAAAATGAACGAAGCTCTGCAGTTTTATGAGCAGTTCATCGCCAGCTACCCCGACAGCAATCTGTTTCGTGAGGCGCTTTTTCGGGTTGCGGTCATAACTGACGACGACCAGCGCAATTACGAAGAGGCGTTAAAACTTTATCAGCGTTATCTCATCAGGTTTGCCCCGGTCAGATCGACCTGGAATCTCGACGTGCTATATGACTGGGGTCGTATCGATGAAGTGCGCTACCGTATTGGCAATCTTCTCGCGTTGCATCTGAAAAAGCCGGTTGAGGCTCTCGAAATATTCGAACAGCTCGGCTCGATCTACCCCGACAGTTACTGGGCAATGCAGGGTCTGAAAGACAGTATCAGAATCTATAATGACGATCTGTCAGACCCCGACAAGGCCAACAGCCTTATGGAAGAATTCATCAAACGTTATCCCGAATCGAAAGACGCAGCTGAATATCGTTTGAGACTCTATAAGATCCTTCTCGCCAAAGATGAACAGGTTAAGGCTCTGCAGATACTGCGCGATTATCTTGATCACGCTCTTCCTTCAGAGAAAGATTATTTTTCTCTGAAGCAGCAGTGGCGCGATCTGGCCTACAAGATCAGAGAAGAGAGCCTGCGCCGAACACTTAAGGTTATCGGCCCTCTTGACCGTATTACTGTTTATCAGAATCTAATCGATGTTGTCTGTCTGGCATCTTCTTCGGCGCCTCTTGAGCAGCTTGTCGAAGAAATCAAGACTCTTAATCTCGGCGAAGAAGCCCGATGGTCTCTGGTTTACGAAGCCGGAACCAGATTCTATCAGAATTACCCGGGCAAAGCGCTGGGCATTTTTGAAGAGCTTGCTCAGAACGCTACCGGTACTCCTCAACTGGCATGTCTGATGACACTTGGTAACATTGCCTGGCGCGTCGACAAAGACATCGAAGCGGCCGTTAAATGGTATGAGCGCGCTGAAAAGCTTATGCCAATCACCGATGCGCGTGCCGAAATACCGGCATACCGCCTTGGCAGACTTTATCTGGTTCAGGGGCACGGCCTTAAGGGACTCGAAAAACTGCGTCTGTTTACGGTCCGTTTCCCGCGCAGCCGTTATCTCGCCAAAGCTTATGTCGCGATGGGCGATGCCTGTGTTGCCCTTTTCAGCCCTGAAAAAGCCGAAAGATACTACCGGCGTGCCGCCCGCATAGCACCGTTAATGGCTGATGATATCAGTAAAAAGCTGACAGATCTTGATGGACAGATGACTTCACAGCAATGGCTGCGAAAAAGAGCCGCTCAGTTGAAGAGCCGCAACGAAGAAGAGATCCCGGAAGAGGAAGAACCCATCGATGCAGGCATGTCTGCCGCCGCCGGCGAAGTTAAAAACGCCGATCAGCTGTCGGCCGAAGACCTTGAAAAATTGTCGGTTGCTGCACTTTATGGTCTCTTTCTGCGTGAAAATCAAAAGAAAACCCCTGATGGCGAACGTCTGGCAATGTTTCTTGTTGAAGCTCTGATGCGCGAAAAGGTAGACGGTGATTTACGCCATAGAGCCCTGCGTCAGCTTGTTTCCACGAGATTTTTCCGCTTCCGCAATGCCGAAAAATTTATCGAGGAAGTGAAAAAACTGCTGCAGCGGCATAACTATGCTGACTGGCAGTCAGAACTTCTTTTCAGGCTTGCCCAGACTCAGGATCATTTTGCAAAAGACTATGTCGAAGCGAATAAATCCTACTTCGAATATCTTTCGTTTTTCCCTGCCGGCAGGCGTGCTGAAGAGGTCAGGTGTCGAATTCCGGCTGTCTATGCCCTTGCTGACGATGTTAAAAATGCCTATCGCTTTTTCGAAAAACTGATCAATGACCGCAATCTGGCTGATGAACTGCGCGTCGACGCCTCGATGCAGATGGCAAAACTGCAGATAACCGATGGCAAAAAGAAAGAAGCGATAAGAACCCTTGAAGCGGCTCTGGCTTTCAAGTCGCCGAAGCATCCCGAAATCTGTCTGCGACTCGAAAAACTGACCGAAGATTTTACTTATGTCAGACGGGCTCTCGAAGCCGAAGGTGAAGAAGAATTCAGGCTCAAGGCTCTTACCCGGCTGGTTAAAAAGGCCGAAGAAGACCGCGATTATCAGGCAGCAGCAGCCCTGCTGCGCGATTTTTCTGAATCTTTCAAACTGCCTGAATCTCAGGTATTTATCGAGAAAAAAGTTGAAGAACTCGGAAAACGTGGAGCCATAGAAGAGATTGAAGATCTTATCGACCAGTATCCTGAAGAACCCGAAACTGCCGGGCGCATGTTCAAACTGGCGCGCATGATTGAAGGCGCCGAAAATACCAGATACCGGTCTGAAGACCTTTTTTACGAAATCACCCTGATTTACCCCGAATCTGAATTTTTCCGCGAAAGTAAGATCAGAGCTGAGAATACCCGTGCCATTAAAGCCCTCTCAGAGCTTGGCGATATGCTTAAAAAAGGTGTTGAAGGCGCTGAAGGTGAAGAGGTGATTATCGAGCGTGCCCGCCTGCTTAAAGAGAATCTGCAGGATATGAACGCCGCCACCGAAAACTATGAAAGCTTCATCAGGCTTTTTCCGGCTTCTCCCCGCCTTGACGAGGTCTATCTGCATCTCGGCGAAATCGCTCTTGCTGAAAACGGTGACAGCGAAAAAGCTTTTAAATACTGGGAGCAGGGACTTGCCGCCAGTCATGACCCATTTATGCGCGAAGAACTGACTGTCCGCATCAACCGCCTCAAGCTTTTCCGACAGCGGGTGTTGCTCTCTGAAAATCAGATCGAGCGCGAAAAGGGTCTGAAGGAAGTTTTTAGAGTCTGGAAAGTCGAAAAGAACCGGGTTCAGGCACTTGGGTTGCTTGAAAATGCCATTGCCCGCCTTGAAAACCGGCCAGACGTAGCGCGCATGCGCTATTACGCTGCAAGAATTTTTGAAGAGGCTGGTAACTACACCAAGGCTGCAACCGAGTATGAACGTGCTCTGCGCAGTCTTTATCACCCTGGCTGCCGCAAAGATATGATTCTTTATCGTCTTGCCCGTATGCATGCCGCCCAGAAGAACGAAAAAGAAGCGGCCAGATGGTATCTGGCTTTGATTACCAGATATCCGCGCAGCATGCTGAGTCGTTCTGCCTACTACTGGCTTAGTAAGCACGCCCTTGCCGGCAAAAACCTTGCTCAGGCTCATAATCATCTCGAAACTCTTCTCAGCTTCAGATCGCTCAACCCCCTGCATCGCGAAGCCGTTATCGCAAAGCAGCGCGACATCGAGGCAAAACTGAACGTTGAAGAACTTGAGAAACTGAAGGCCTATTCCAGAACCGGTGGCTCAGATTTGCCATATTTTATCGGCAAGGTGCTTGAAAACAGTCTGAGAGACTATGACCGCGCAATTGCGCAATACGAGGACTTTCTCAAAACCAACCCGCCGGTCAGGCGCAGCCGTGAGATTCTTCGCAAAATCGCCGATCTTTACGAAAAGAAGGGCGACTACGTCAAGACCGTCAGTTACCTCGACCTGCTTTTGAACACCTATGAACCGCATCTAAACAACTTCGATCTGATCATTCGTATCGGTTCGCTGGTTGAAGATAAGCTCGACAACCCCGAATTGACCGAACTGTTTTTCAGTTCAATTGCCGCCGAATACCGCAAGGTTCGCAAAGTCAGAGAGTTTGCCGAAGCAAAACTGCGCCGGCTCGAAGAGAAAAAACGTGAAAAGGCTGTCAAACCTCGTGGCCGCAAGGTTGTTAAACGTGTTTACAGCGAAGATGACGAAGCGGTGATAGAGGAGATGGAAGCCATCGTCGAACGCCAGGTTCAGGATCTTCAGGACTTCAAACAGGCTGAGCGCCAGCTTGAAGACCTCTGGAACGCCAATCCCGAGTCGCTGGCTACTCTCGATATAATGAAGACCCTGTTCGAACTCAACAACAAAGAGTTGCGCGACCCCCAGAAAGCGGCTGATTACATGGAACGCTGGCTGGAAGAAAATCCGTCAGATCCGCTTTACAAAGAATACACACTCAAGCTTTACGACCACTTCATGGAAACCCTGCGGGACGGTCAGAGAGCCCTGCGTCTGCTCGAAGCCTATACGCGCGAGCACCCGATTTCGATTGAAACTCTCGATATCGAGCTGAAACTGGCTCTTGCCAACGAGTTGTTGATACGCAATTTCGACGAAGCCCGCCGCGGCTATCAACGAATTATCGATACTCAGCAGAACGATCCGGTGGTGCACGAGGCCTATTATCGCCTTGGCTTCGTTTTGCGCGAGGGTTTTGCCAATTACGATGAGGCGATCAGAAACTGGCAGGCGGTCATCGACAAGTTCTACAACAACGAATTTGCCGACAAGGCCCAGTATGCAATTGCCTTCACTTACGAGACCTATCGTCGTGACTATACCAATGCCCGTCAGAATTACGAAAAGATACTGCAGCTGTACCCGAATTCAAGCCTGCAGACTCAGGTGCGCGAGGCCCTGCTGCGCATAGAAGGAAAATAGTTTGTGAAAGGGATTCTGCATGATTGATAAGACTGTAATGACCGGAATGCTGGAAACTTACGACAGTTTTCAGATCGATGTCGCCGTTTCCGTGTTGCGCAATCTCGATGAGAGCAACTCGAAAGTCGAGCGCAAGGTGGTCGATTTCATCAAGGGAAAAATGTTCCCGGTCTCTGCCGAGCGCATTTGCGACTATATTCGCAAAATGCCGCCCGACAGTATTCGCGATCAGGTTGTCGAGAATCTGAGAACTTTTCACAACACCCTGATGGAAATGATCAGTTTTGTCGGCAATGAAAGCACCCGGCAGACGGTCTACCTGCCGTTATTACGTATTATGGAACGTGAAACTCACCCATACCGGCCTCTGGCCCTTGCAACCCTGTGTTGTTTCAATTTCCCGGAGGCTGTCAATAAACTGGCAATGGGTTTTGAGCATTTCACTTCTGAAATGCGCTGGATAACTCTGGTGCTGCTGAAAAAGCGCTGGGATGAAAAATTTGTCCCTGTCTTTCTTAAAGCCCTTGATGACAACGACCCGGAAGTGGTCAGAGTCGCAATTCTGGCACTCAAGCGGGCAAATGTCGTGTCAGCGCTCGAACCGGTCAGACGCCTGCTGCAGAGCAGTTCAGAGACAATCGTTTTGACAGCGGTCAATGCCCTGGTTGAACTGGGCGCGGCCGAAGCTCTGCCCGAAATGCGTCGACTTTTTGAAGAATCAGACAGCCCCCGTACCCGTGCCACTGTTGTGTCCGCTCTTGGCGAACTGGGCGGTGATGAAACTGTGCCGTTTCTGCATGAATGTCTCAGCGCCCCAGACTCCCGTGTGCGCGCCAATGCAGTCATGGCCCTGAAGAAAAAATTTGAAATTCTTGGCGTTCTGCCCTCTGAAACCGTTGATAAAATCGCTGCCCTGAAGAACGATTCTGATCACAGAGTGCAGGCTGACAGCATTCAGACTCTGTGGGTAATGGGCTTTACTGACAATGTCGGCGATATCGAAAAAATGCTGGTTTCTCCAGGCGAGTTCAGTCGCTCTGCCGGGGCCTATCTGTGCGGAAAACTCAAACTTTTTCAGCTCACCAGGCATCTTGAGGCACTTACTTCCGATTCTTCCTGGATGGTAAGGAAAATGGCGGCC
>JAKQKW010000079.1 GCA_029560455.1 Candidatus Rifleibacteriota bacterium | reverse complement strand
CGCAACGGCCGCGGTGCCCAGCGCGATTACCTGCGATGGCGACAGATGCAGAGGCGTAAAAAAGCCGCCGCGGTCGTCGGCACGCACAAATTCAACCATGAAGCGAAAACAGCTGTATGCCAGCAGGTATATGCCGCCAATCCGACCCGGAATCGGCATTGGGATGTCAGCAGCGGCTTTTGAGACATCGGCCGCCCTGGCCTCTAAGTCGACCCGCTGATAAAGGCTGCGCAGCGACCAGAGAAAGAGCAGAAAAAGAAACCCGGCCTCGTAGAGCTGCGTCGGGTGGCGGGCAACATACTCGCCGCGATTTTTGAAAACCACACCCCATGGCAGACTGGTTACCGCACCATAGCAGCAGCCGCCGACAAAGCAGCCGAGGCGCCCGAGAAAATGGCCGAGCCCCAGAGACGGCGCGACCAGGTCGACCACGTTGCGCATTTCCATACGGTAGTGACGCGTGTAGATAATTGCCGCAAACAGAGACCCGAGAAACCCGCCAAAGAAAACCTGACCGGCATTTTTGAAGTCGAACCAGCTCATCACGGTGGGGAAGCGCTCAGGGTAAAGAAGAATAAAAAGCAGTCTGGTGCCCGTAAGTGCTGAAATAAGAATCCAGACTGATCCGTTCAGGGCGCGCGCTCTTGAAATGCCGCATTTCGGGGCATTGTAGATGCCGAGAAGAATGGCAAAGGTAAAGGCTGAGGCCTGCAATATGTTGTAAAGGCCGATGCGGTAAATGAATTGTGCAAACATGGGTTTCTGACCTTACCCTTCGCGGTTCTGAGAAGCTTTGAGCATTTCTTTTTCCACAATTTCTGCGAGACCTTTGATCGTAAGCCCCGGTTTGAAGAATACCATCTTTTGCAGTCTTATTGAAAAAACCTTCTCGATTCTGAGAATCAGCTCAACAACGGTAAACGAGTCGATGCCAAAACCTGAAATCGGCTCATCGACCGAAAATATGGCCTTTAAACAGATCAGTGCCAGCGTGCCATGCTTATGAAAATAGATGCCGATGGTGGTTTGCTGTTCTCAGGCCGGATAAACTCGACCGACGGAGATGCCTCAGGCAAACACGGCGCCACCACAGGTTGGTATGAGAACTGAGTCCATTCATGTGAACATGCCAGATACTGAACAAAATGGCATGAACAGCGTTGGCCGCCGCGAATGGCATGTTCCGCATCAAGGTTCCCAGCAGATAGCCATCCGGTGATACAAATTTCGGGCGATCGCGAAACGCTGAATATTACGATTCTGTTACAGAATTGACAAGATTACGTTGCATAGAAAGGTTAAGAAAGAGGCAGGAGCAATTTCAAGGAGGGACTTCATCATGGAAAAAATGTTACGGTTTTTCTGCCTGCCGCTTGTTTTGTGCGCACTTATATGTTGGTTTCCCGTATCTGTCCTGGGCGAAGACAGTTCCGGTCAGTCTCTCGACAGCTGGGTAAAGAACGAAGGTTTTTTAGACCTGCCGACCGATAAACAGCTGGAACTGCTTGAAAAACTTGCCGGGCAGAGGTCCGGTGACATCCTTTTTCGTGCGGGCATGGATTGTTTTAAAGAAGAGGTTCAACTGAGGGTCAAAGTGATAGATGCACGCATGGACTTAAAAACACTGATGGATAGTTTTCACTGGCAGAAACTGAGGTTTCATGCTTCAAAAAAAATCAGGGTTGAAGGCGATATGGTTTTCAGAAATTGTTCATTACAGTCTGTAGTTGAGCAGCTTTGTCGGAAATATCAGCTCAAGACTTTTTATTACGGATTCAGGCTGTATTTCGTTCCTGCGCCTGAAGAGGGGAGTGCTGATGACGATAATGTCGGTTTTGACGAGATTTTGTCGCCAGTGCGCGTTCTCGAAGATGCTGACAGGCATCGCTGATTTCTGCAGTCACTCGAAGTAGAGTTCGGGGGAACGCACGATTGAACCTTGGGCGCGGCTTTCGAGGCTGAAAATCGTGACGAAGCCCGGGGCGATTTCTTTCTGCGGGTCGGCCATTATTATCATGCCGAAGTCCTGCCAGCCGCTGCTGCGTTTCATATTCTGCCAGCAGGCCCTGAAAATGTCGCTGATTTCGATATATGAGACATTGCCGCCGCCTTTGATGACGCCGCGGCAGCTGACTTTATGGTCAAAATCGCCGCCCTCGTTATGCCAGGTCAGAAACTGGGCTGAATAATGCCAATCACAGCCACGATGGTTTTTGTCTCTGGTTCTGAATTTGTCTGAGCCTTCCTGGAAAGGGCGCGTCAGAGGGTAAATCACCACCGGCATTTCTGCCGGGCCATGGTTTTTGTCGCTTGTGATCTTCAGATAAACGCGTTTGAGCTCAAAGTCTGCGAGATTGACACCGGCGAGGGTAAACGCTTCTGCCACTTCAAATCTGAGAAGATAACGCAGGGTAGTTGGCCCGCCCCAGACTCCAATTTCGCCTGTAAGGTCACCGCCGGCATTGCGGTTGTCGCGCCATGAGCGATTGTTGGCGTGTGGGTGGCGAATGAAGGCATCATTACCGGTTCTGACAATGACCCGGCCTCTGCGACTTCTTTCTGGCACAAATGGCCAGCGCAGCAGTTTGAGACATTTCGGGCACTCTACCGTGTCGCTGTTCACCAGAAATGAACAGCCCGGGCAGCGGCTGATCGCTGCAGCAGGCGGCAGACCTGCAAAAAACAGGACTGCCAGAAGAATCAGTGCTTTTTTCATGTTCCCTGAGTTGGCAGTTGCGGGTTCTGCTGTGCTTCAATCTTGATGCGGTTGAGCATTTTCGCGGCGTAGATTCCCTGCTGGCTTTTTGGCCCGGCGGCCTTGGCAACCTTTGCAAAAACCTGCGCCGCTTCGCGGTAGGCGCGGCGGCGGTAATAAACCATGCCGAGGTTCAACTTGAGCGTGATATCTTCGGGGCTGATACCGGTTGCCATCACGTAGGCCTTGGTGGCGTCGATGAGCTTACCGGTTTTGTAGTAGAGGTTGCCGAGGGCCGAATATACATAGGCCGCCCTCGGGTTGATTTTGACCGCTTCTTTAAGAAACTTTTCAGCTTCGCGCATCGCTCCCTGGCGCATCTGCTTCATGCCTTCATTGAATGCCTTCTGGAAGAGTTCCTGCTGCTTGCGGGCGTTGGCAATGGCCTTTTCGGTTTTGATGAATTCTTCCGGGGGCAGTATCGACTCGAGCGCTGCAAGTGCGTCGCGGCTGATAATCGGGTCTTTGTCTTTCAGAGCCTGAATTAGAACGGTTCTGGCCGTGGCGGCACGCAGGGTTCCGAGAGCTCTGATCGCGACGCGGCGTTCGTCCCAGGCGGTTTCCGGCTGTGCCATTCTGATGAATTCGGGCACGATTTCGGGGTTGCCGAGTTCGGCAAGGGCTTCGATATATGCCAGGCGCGTATCGCTTTCCTTTTCGCGGTCAAAGCGCTTTTTGAGCTCTTCATAGCAGCGTGGGTGATTGGTGCGTGCCAGAGCCTTGATAATGTGATTCTTAAGATCGAGATTGTCTTCGTCGAGCAGTTTGATAAGGTCGATAAAAGCACGGTTGACGCGCATTTCGCCAAGGATTCTGATCGCCTGAAACTTGAGTGACCATGATTCGCGCTGCAGCGTCGAAATAAGCCCCGGAACCGCACGATCATCACCGATTCGCCCCAGTGAAACAATGGCGGCCATCGCTAGATCTTCGTCATCGTCTTCAAGTGCTTCGGTAAGAGCGCTTACCGATGAATTGTCGCCAAGAATGCCAAGTGTCTCGGCTGCAGCGATGCGGGCCGGCCAGTATTCATCTTTGAGGTGCGGCTGTACGGCGGCACTGTCGTCTGAAGAACCGATCTGACCGAGGCAGAGAATTGCCTGGCGCCTGATTTCTTCAGATTTGCTCTGCAGCAGCTGAATTATCTGAGGTCTTGCCTCGTTCTTGAACCCGAGTAGCGTGCGGCGGACCCAGTAATTTACATGTTCGTCAAATTTGCCGAGGTTTCTGAGCAGGCGCGGTACGATCAGTTCTGGCTGCATGCGCTGAAAAGTACTGCAGACGCTTTCGAGCAGGCTGCGTTTTTCGCTTTTAAAGAGGGCAAACAGATCATCGATGATTTCTGCGCCATAATTGGCAAGCGCCTTTTGTGCCGCATCGCGAATCGACTCGGAAGCGTCTTCCAGAGCCTTGAACAGCAGTGGCAGCGACATGCTGGATTTGATCTTGCCAAGAGAGCGAAGAACCCAGTAGCGTGTTTCAGAGTCGGAAGTGTCGGCAGCGAGCACCGAAAGTTCCATCAGAGCTTCTTCACCGTAACTGCCAAGTACATCGGAAGTGGTTTTTCTGATGGTCCAGGAACGGTCTTTAAACAATCGCACCAGATGTGTATAGACGCCTGCTGGTCTTATTTCGCCGATCGAGCGCAGGGCCCAGTATCTGACGTCTTCTTCAGCCGAATTCAGGGCTTTGAGAAGGCTTGGCACCGCTTTGCCGCCGAAGCTGGTAATGGCTTTGCAGGCATGCTTGCGCACGACCCATGCCGGGTCGAGAAAGCGTTCGATGATGTTTGGCAGCGCGTCGGGGTTTTTGTAAAAGCTCATGGCTTCGAGTGCTGCCATGCGAATTTCGGGGTCGGGGTCAGAGAGAAACTTGCGGATTTCCGGGTAGGCGCTCTTTTCGTGCATTTTGCCGAGAATCTTGATCGCCCAGTAGCGTCTTTCCTTGTCCTGGCTTTCGAGAGCCGAAACCAGAGGAAAAACCGCTTCGCTACCCATGTCGGTCAGGGCCTGAGCGGCAAGGGCCCGGCCCATCCAGTATTCGCTCGATAACGAATCCATCAGATACGGAATCGAATGGGTGCCGAAATCTTTGAGAATTTCGTAGATCAGGTCTCTGATTATTTCTGAGGGCTGCGACAGTGCTTCGAAAAGTTTGGCTGCGACATTCGGGTCGCCAATTTCCCTTAAGGCGCGCAGGGCGGCGATTCTGACGCCGATATCGCGGTCCTGCAACTTTTCGAGAAGAACCTTGGTGTGTGTGCGGTCGCGCAGATGCCCCAGACAGATGGCTGCCCAGAATCTGACGTTCGAATCATTGTCTTCAACAGCTGATTTAAGGGCTTCGGCGGCGCCTTTTCCCATTTTGCCGACAGCGATGGCTGATCTTGAACGGATTTTCCAGGATTTATCGCCAAACTGCCTGATCAGAAGGGCGAGGCTGGCACGTGGATGGCGGGCCAGACTGCGGGCTGCCATGCCGGCAACTTCGTCGCGCGGGTCACGCATCAGAGTCATCAGACCCTCAGTCGCTTCGCTTGTGTCACAGCTGCCAAGAGCGTGGGCGACGCGCAGACGCACGTCGGCTGACTTGTCGCGAACGAGCGGCAGAAGCAGGTCGGGCAGGTTCCCCGGATTGATGAGGCCAAGGGCTTCGATGGCAGCACAGCGCACTTCGCGTGAGCGGTCGTTCATCACGGAGGCGATGGGTTCGACAGCAATAGGGGTTTTAAGCCTGCCAAGGGCTTTGACTGCTTTGAGGCGCTTGGTAATAAGAGTCGACCTCAAGTCGGTTACGAGATCTTCGATTTCTTTCTGAATCTGCGTATCAACCTTGAATTGCGATTTAACCGTCATTTTCAACCTCTCTGTATCGAAAGAAAATTGCATCAGGCAGTCAGCCCGGGAGATAAAATACCATATTATCAACCCGCCATACCCAACTCTTTTTCGCAAATGCTTGAGGCTTCGCCGGTTTTGGGCTGGGTGTTGACCAAAACGGGTTTAGTATATATCATGGCGCTGTTATGACCTTGCATATAAGGGGGAAGTTATGAAGAGGCTTTCTATCGCGTTTCTGGTTACTTTCTGCATGTTTCTTACTGCTTTTGCCGGTGCTGCCGACGTTAACACCGGTCTCAACGATGACATTATCGTTGCTGGTGAACCGCCTGTTACCGGCTATGTAATCGACTGCCACAACCGCATACTTGAATTCGTGCTCGGAACACGTATGACAGTTGCTCAGAAAGAAGCTTTTCTGAACGCTATCACCGCCGAAGTTTCGACCATGACCAGAGAAGACCGCGACAATTTTGTACAGGTGATTGAACTGGTTGATTCACTCTCTCAGCTTGGCGAAGAAGACCAGGAAGAAATCCGCCAGGATCTCGAAAAGGATTTTCTTGAAAGCGCTGCAGCCCTTACCGATGACGCTGCCGCCAAACAGTTTCTGGCACTCAAAAACGACAGCTTCAAGCTGGTTGTCGATCAGGCTGAATTCAATGTGACCAACCAATCAGTTGAAGCTCTCTCTGAATATCTGGCTTTTATTGCAAATCCCGAAAAACCCGTCTGGCCTGATGCAAAAACCATCGACGCCATTAAGGTAAGGGTTAAAGCCGGTTTTGCCGCTCTTAAAGACGAAGAACGTCAGGCTCTCGATGACTTTCAGCTCACCTGGTATCTGATTCGCGCTGCCTGGCAGGGAACTGCCGATGCCGCCAAGAAAGATGCCTGGCGCAAGGGTTTTGCCGCCCTCGCTCTCAAAGCCGGTGAAGTTCCTGAAGTCAGCCAGATTAAAGCTGCCATTTCGACCGATGTTTACGGCGATATGCTCGATGCCGCTACTCAGATGGGTGTTGGTCCGCTGGAATGGTCTGCCAGCACTACCCTGAAAATCTGGTAAGCCAGGAGACAAATCATGGCTTCAATACCGATGAAAAAAAAGTATTTCGTCAGAGAACTGGTTGGTGCAACCAGCGTTGGCGAATACTACCTGATTGCCGACCCTGAAAATGATCGTGGTCTGGCGATGGTCGAAGAGCAGACGCCGCTGTCGCAGGTTTTTGCCAGAGCCTTTCTCGACAAGGCGTTTCTGCCGGTAACCCTGTTGATGAAAAATGTCGAAGGTGGCGAAGTTCTGCGAATTACCAAGCCGGCTTCGCTGCTGAAATCTGTTTTTACTGTACATAACGCCGACGGCAAGATACTTTGCGTTTTTAAACACTGTTTTTCTCTGTTTCGCCCTGTGGTCAGTGTCGAAGACGGAAACGGCCAGTCTCTTGGCAGCATTGAAGGCTGCTGGAAATTCAGGCTGTTTCAGTTTAGAGACAATAACGGTAATGGCATCGCCACCATCAGGCACCTTTATGGCGGCATTACCCGAGAACTGCTGACAACTGCTGACGATTACGAAGTTGACATTCACTCTGACTCTTCAATGAATCTGATCAGCCTTGCGGCAACGATCTGCATCGACTTCATGTTTCACGAAAGCTGATTCAGAG
>JAKQKW010000029.1 GCA_029560455.1 Candidatus Rifleibacteriota bacterium | reverse complement strand
CTCTGAGCCTTGGTTACCCAGAGTTTGGCCTTCAGTTCGCCAGGATCGAGAGCGAGAATGGTTTCGAAAACAACAATGGAATCTTCATAACGCCGGCGCATGAAAAGATCTTCGCCGGCACTCTGAAGCCGTGAAATCCTGGTTTCGAGAGGCAGGCGCTTGTATTCAGCAAGATCTGAATAGGGTCTGGGCCCGAAGCCGGCCAACATGAGACCGAACGAGAAAACCAGCAGAAATTTGACAGTTCTTTTCATGGGTCAGGCTATCGGCAGAACCGCTGCTTTATTTAACGATTCACTGACGTTCGGGCGACAGAATTACCGAAAAATCGGTTTTATCAATCTGAAGACGATTAAGAAATGCGACTGAAAGCAATACTCTCTGCCAGCCCATATTGCGTGCCCGCATCATGACATTACCCTCAAAACCACTTGCAGTTCTGATTTCAACCCCAGAAATCGCCTTGAGCAGCTGACAGAGAAGCGAAAGCTCAACCCGTTGAAAAATCCCGCTGAAAAAAGCCCCGGACTTACCTTTTGGCAGACCCATCTCAAGCTCAGGAAGTTTCTGGAAGAATTTTCTGAGCTCACGTTCGTTGGCAATGTAGAGGCAGTCCTCAAAATAACGCCAGCCAAATTGGGTATCCTTGAAATAATGCGCAAAAGCCTCTTCGACTGTCGTACCCTTCACTTCTTTGCAGGGAGAAGTCACTTCATTGCTGATTATCAGAGACCAGCCGTTCTTTGCTGCAATTTTGAAGGCAAAACTTTTGACATCGAGAAAACGCTCGCCGACATCAGGAGAACTTGAGAAACCGGCCACGGCAGGATGTAATATTCCGCAGACAACGGCTACCACGAGAGCCAGGACAAGTAAACTTTGAGATCGTACAACTCTCATACTTACCCTTTACCAACCTTTTTTTATTTATTTTTCAGGGCTGAACATCGCCAAGAAGACTTTTTATTTCCTGGCTGTTCATCAAACTTTTCATCTTCTCGTTATTCATCAGAAAGTCATAATCATTGCGACTTATAGCATCCATTATTTCAGGATCCTGCATCACTTCGATCATTGCGTTAGAATCGCCGAGATCCATCATCGAATCAAGAAAATCGCCGTCCATGGCCATCGATTGAACCCGGCTGGTCACTTCTTCCTGCTGCCGGGCCAGATCGTCGCTGCCGGTCACGCCGGCATTTTCCTGATACGGCTCTGAGGACTGCTGTCTCTTTTCGCCATCGAGAATCTTGATCTTCCTGGTGGTTACGGCCGGTTCGGCTTCGGGCTGCGAAGTTTCAACCGCGGGGCCGGCAGAAATTTCCTTTGCCACACCAGTTGCAGCCTGCTGCAGACTGGCAATCTCGACAACACGGGCAGCTTCAATTTTGAGCCTGCCAAGCGTGTCAGTTTCGACTGTGTACACACCGTCCTTCATTTCAACCACCCGTCCGATAAGGGTTGTTTTATCTGTAAGAACGATTCGCTGTTTCGGGGTCTCGCCGGCGACACTGGAAACAACCTGGAGCAACAGCAAAACTGCCAGAACAATAGTTTGAATGGCCCTGTACATTTGGTCGTCGACCTCCACTGCAACATTACCCGAAATAGAATTTATTTAAGCAGTAAGATAAGTCTAACAAATTTTTCAGGCATTGACCATATCGTTAAGTTAAAATATAATGCAGTTGCGAGATATCAGCATTCAGGAGGAATAAGGATTTGACTAAGCTTCATAACGTGTACAAGTGTGAAATCTGTGGCAACATTATCGAAGTGGTTCATCCAGGCGCACCGGCACTTGTCTGCTGCAGCATGGAAATGAAACTGATGGAAGAAAAGACTGCAGATTCTGCTGTTGAAAAGCATGTTCCGGTTATCGAAAAAACTGCCAACGGTATCAAAGTTAAAGTCGGCAGCGTTCCCCACCCAATGGAAGAAAAACATTTTATTGAATGGATCGAAGTTATCGCCGGCAACCAGAAGTTTGTCAGGTTTTTAAAACCGGGCGAACCGGCTGAAGCTGAATTCTGTGTAAAAACCTCACCGATCACTGTCCGCGAATACTGCAATATTCACGGCCTCTGGAAAAACGAAGCCTGAACCAGTAAAGAACCTACCTCGGCCCGCCAATAAGCTCATAAGACGGTAAGAGGCAGGAAAACCCGGAGGGAAGGGGATTTACACATGCGCGACATCATCTGAACATGTGAAGGGCGGTCAGTTTTTTAAACCGGCCGCCCCCCCGATTCCCTTCTGATTTTATCGACCGATGCTCACCCGCTTACCTTCACGGTGGCGGGTGTCTGCTTTTTCAGAGCCATTTTCGCCGTGAACCTTGACCGGGAAGTCAAGTGCCAGACCAATGGTTTTGCCGGCAGGATCGGCACCGAAAACTTTCAGACTGCCGCCAGCCGGCAACCCATCATCGTGAACGAAAAGATTATCGAGACTCCCCTGCATTTTCCATGGCTTGCCAAAGGCATCCCAGCTGTAAGCATAAAAACTGCCGGTCATGGTTCCGGTACGGGTAAACTGGGCCCGCACATGTGTGCGTCGACGACTGCGACCATCAAAAACCAGATCAACGTAAACAGCTGTCTTAATTGGCTTTATCCAACCGTTCAGGCGATTATCAAAATCGCCATAGAACCTGTATTCTACCGCATCATGCGAGCGATCACGCAGCACCTTGTCGTTGCCGGAAGCAACAAATCTTGAAGGCACCGGGAACCCCTTAAGACCAAGCAGGTCAGCGCAGACTCTCCCTGTCAACTGGATTCTTCGAAGTTCTTCGGCGCTCTCAGGTTTGTCGACAACCGTGCGCATGGTTTTGAGAGAGCGCAGAAGTCTTTTTATCTGATTGGCCAGATCCGCAGTGATCAATTGCATGACACGCTGGCCTGCAGGAGCAGTGGCAACAAACTGCTGGTTGAATTTTGCAGAATCAGGCACGTCAGCCGAGCCATTGGCTGTAGTCTGAGACGGCACAGGAGTCGAAGAAGGCGGCAGCACCGGCGGTGACGGTGGGGCTGAAAATGGCGGCGGATCGGCAACCGGCGAAGAAGCCTGCTGAGACTGAGTCTGTGGCTGAGGCATGGCAGCAGGCAGCGGTGATTGAGGTGCAACAGTCTGCGGTGGCGCCAGAGCTTCGGCCGGCTGAGCAGTGATATTGCCTACATTTCCGGGAGGTGGAGGAGGGGGTGGCGTGGCAGGGGAAATCTGCGGCAAAGCAAAGCTGTAACCTGGCGGTGGTGGCGGCGGGGTAATACTGCCCTCACTCAACAGCGGGTAATCCCCGGCACTACTGGCTTGAGCCCCGACAATATTGGCGGTGGGCCCCAAAATGCAGGCCAAGGCAATAAGCAAATATTTGTATTTCATAAAATCCCTGCTCCTGATCGAAAATTCCAGCTATTTCTCTGTCTTGCCCTCTGGCAAGGGGCAGTAAGGCAAAACGCCTTTCTGGCGCCCCTTATCGCCGGCGCAAGTATTCTAAACCAGACCGACACAGTTTTTCGCATCGACCCGGGTCAGAAGTTAAGATATCTAAAAGCATAAAAATATCCAGTAAATTTCAATCGTCAATGATAATCATTGAATTAATTAGATTTAAATCAATTCAATCAAAATTTAACACTCAATTAACTGCCGTTGCCTGCGGCCCCCCAAAAACAGACTATAAGCTTATTGAAGCCATACATCGTCAGCGTTAGAATTGCGCTGTTCAAATAACATATACACCCGCTCCAAAGGCAACAATCCACAATCTCCCCCACCCTGACCCAACTGTTTCATTTTCCGCTTTGAAAGGAACACTATGATTCATCCCTCGACGGAACTTCGTTTCATCAATGACGAGATTGGTTACGGCGTTGTCGCAACCAGGTTTATTCCCAAAGGCACCATTGTCTGGGCCTTTGACAAACTTGACCGCGAATTCACACCGAATCAGCTTGATCAGCTGGCCCCGATGTACAAAGAAATTCTGTTCAAATACTCTTTCAGAAACAGCAAGGGTAATCAGGTTCTCTGCTGGGACAACGGTCGCTACGTCAATCACAGTTTCCATTCAAACTGCATGACTACGCCCTACGATTTTGAAATCGCAATTCGCGACATCAAAGCCGGCGAAGAGCTGACCGATGACTACGGCTACCTTAACGTCGAAGAACCCTTCAGGGGCATTAACGAAGGCACCCGCCGCAAAATCGTCTATCCCGACGACCTGGTCAGATACCACAAAACCTGGGATAAACAGCTCATCAAGGCAATGAAACACATCAACAAAGTCGAGCAGCCCCTCAAGCCAATCCTCACCCAGGAAACATGGGAAAAAGCTGTTGCCATCGCCGAAGGGCGCGAAGAAATGGATTCAATCCTCAACTGTTATTATGATGAACACCAGGTTCTGCCGCACGATTTCAAGCCGACCAGCATGATGGTCTCTGAAATTCCGTCACGCGCTCACGACAATTCTTCAAGAACCAGACATCATCACAAATAGGCCTCACATGCAGCCGGCCTTTTCTCGCCAGGGAAAAGGCCGGCATTGTTTTAGCCTGAATCAGCGACGGGTGCGCTTATCAGCCTGTTTTCTCGCCGTTTTAAGAGCCTGCGAAAATCCAGGTTGACTGCTGTTTTCTGGTGACGGAGCAGAGGGGGCGGCTGGCGATTCTGTCATCAAAATTGCTTTTTCAATGCTGTTTTCAGGGATTTTTTTCTCGTCGCTTCCCACAACCGGCGAAGAAACTGCAGCTGCAGGCATCGTGACGGCCTGGGGTACAGCCAACCGCTGACGCTCACCGGCAAACTTTCTTAACATGGCAAAAAGCATGGTGAGAAACCCGGTGCGGCGTTCGGCAACTTCGATGATAAACAACAACAGGGCAAGAAACAGCAGTTCTTCAGCCAGACTGCGAAACTGGATTTTCGCAGGCAGTGATTTCCAGATCTGACCGAGATCAATTATTTCTCTGCCGCCGGTAACTGACGCCAGTTCCTTAAGCTCGGCCTGTCCATCGCGAAAGCGCGCCGGAGCGAATTCTGGCCCATAAAACTGGCAGATCGGTGGCAGCCTTTTCTGCTGTTTTCCAGACCTGATAAGCCCTGAAATAACCTCGTTTCCACGCACCATGGTTTCTGTCTGCAGCGAATCTGCAGAGTCCCAGTGCAGAGTCAGGGTTTCCTGCGCCGGTTCCTGACCTTCGGCGAGCCTGATCAACCTCACTTCCGGGTTCTCTCTCAGGGTGTCACGTTCACGTTCCGGATCGAGAAGCAGAGATACTTTCCAGTTGCCATTGTCGATCTGCTGCATAACCGACATTTCGCCAAAGCTCTGACGGTCGTCAAGTGCTATCCAGCGACTGGCACCAAGCAGAATTGCAGCGGCGGCTTTGTCGCCTGCAAATTTCCCGGCATGCGGCCCACCGGTTACTCCCATGTAACAAACCACACGACCAAGACCAGACTGCCAGCCTGCCAGCAACGGAGCCTTGTTCTCGTCGGTGGTCTGCAACGCTGAAAAAGCTTCGTTGCGAAGGTAGCAGAGATTGTATGCTCCGACCTCAGAGCTGATCAACCCGGGGTTCTCGATAAATCTGGCGGCACCAGGCAAAGACACAAGCCCGGCAGGCTCTTCAATGAAAGTACTTCTGGCCGCAACAAAGGTGTCCTGTGAAAAGAGCCGCGGCAGCTCTTCCGGGTCACGGGTAAAGAATATGCGGCCCTTGCCCGCTTCGGCAATCTTGCGCAGCAGATTGGCATCGGAATCGGTCTCACTGCCAAGCCCGATGACACTCAAGGTCAGACCGGCTCTGGTAGCCTTGTCGAGCAGTTCCCAATAACGACCTGGTTGTTCTGAATCAGAAGCATCAGCGAAAAGTATGATATGTCTGGTTTTTGCCTCGGCATTCAACAGCATTTCAGCTGCCTTACTGATGCCCTCGAACACATAGATCCCGCCGCCCGAAGATTCGACCCGCAGAATACGGTCGCGCCATTTTGCCTTCTCGGTCATGCGCTGCAGCGGCACTACTTCATGTGCCTGAGTATCGACAGCCAGCAATCCGAACTCGTCGAAAGGCGAAAGCAGGTCGAGCGAACTGGCGGCGGCGATATTCGCAAGGTCCATCTTGGTGCGGTCACCACGGGCCGGGGCCGCCATACTGCCAGAACGGTCAAGCACCACCATCAGCGCCAGAGCCAGCTTGCGATGCTGACTGCGAAGCTCGAGCGAAACCGGCAGCACCGACTCAAGCGGCGACTGGTAATAACCGCCATTGCCATAGGAGTTCTTACCCCCGGTCACCAGCAGGCCGCCGCCGACATGATTAACCCAGGCAGCCAGCAACTGCATGCCGTGCATGGTAACGCGCTCTGCAGGCACATTCTCAATAATTACTGCCGAATAGCCGGCAAGAAACTCAAGGCTCCAGGAAATCTGCCCCGGAGCCTGCAGATCGGCTGCAAGCCCTGATTGCCGCAGTAACTGCCACATTGGCGAATCAGTATTGTCAGAAACCACGAGAAAGGGTTTCTGACCAACCACCTCACTGATCGCCTTCGCAATATTGTTTTCGGGCATCGGGTCTGGCCCCTGACCGTTAACCTGCAGACGAAATCTGACTACAGAGGCTTCTGGTGCAAGCAGACTGAAAGCAAGGCTGTTTTCACCCGGGCGCAGCAATCTGGAAAAGCTGGCAATCAGCCGGTCTGATGCGAATAACGAAACCTGACCAGCCTGTTCAACCGGCGAAAAAACTCTGGCACCGGCAATAAAAGCCTCACCCGGATTCAGAAGCGCCGGCACCTGAAATTCGGTAATCGCAACATCGCCGGACAAATCCCGGCCGGCCAGACGAAAATCGAGTGGGATGCCACGCGCAGCCGCCTGAAACGCAACATTGCGGGGGTCATTACCGGTCCAGAGACCGTCAGAAATAATCAGAACCCTGCCGGTAAGATCACCGGCAATCAGTGAAAGCGCCCTTTTCAGACCTTCGTCAAGACGTGAAGCCTCGCGACCAATAGTTGCCGAAAAACCTGAAAATGCGCTTCTGGCCGGAGCCATTTCGACCGCAGCCTCTTCGCCGAAAGTGACCAGCCCGAGAGAAGCACCTGCAGGCATGCCGCTTTTAAGCATTTCCATGGTTTCCGAGATACGCTGATCAGAGTTACCGGGCATCGAAAGACTGCGGTCTGCGACAATCACCAGGGTGCCGGCACGACCTGGCAATCGCAACTGCAGGCCTGCCAGAGCAAAAACTACCAGAATTATCACCAGCACGCGCAGCACAAACAAGCGCCGACTCAGCGGACGGTAATACCAGGCCAGCCAGAAAAGCGGCATGAACAGCAATAGCCAGTGAGGATCAGAAAGCAGCATCTGCAGACCTCCTGCGCGTGGTCAGAAACTGATGCAGTATCAGCAGCAACAGAGCCGGAACGATAAACCACCAGCGCACGTCAGCAAAATTCAGCATTGTTTCAGCAGGCAACGGCAGCTCTGGCAGCCCATTGGTGGCAGCGGCACGCAGGTCTGATTCCTTCGCCGAGCAAAGATTCACCGCGATCTGCCAGTTGTCAGCACCAGCCACGATCCTGTAAAGACCTGGAGGCGGGCTCGAAAATACGGCCTGGCGACGCCAGCCAGAAGCCTCAGTCACTGGTCTGCCGTCTTCTGAAAGCATTTCAATTCGATCAACCTCTGGCGGCAAAGATACTGTAATATCAGAACCGCTGCGAAAGTTGAAAGCTGAAGGGCCCGGAGAAAACTGCTGCCGCCAGGCAAGGAGATTATAGAACAAAGCTGGCCACAGAGCGCTCTTGTGCAGATCAGAATATTCAGGGGCATAGTTGAAAATGGCCGTCAGGTTCTGCTCGGGTCTTCCCTTCACTTCAAGCAGCGGAACATTACCGGCTGACATGAGAATCTGCCCCTCAGCTTTCTGAGACGTATCGACAGCCCAGGCGGCCCGAACCGGCGGCAAACCGGCAGTCAACGGGTGCCCCTTGTCGAGAGAAACGGTGCCGGAAAAAGCGGCCGGTTGCGAAGCTACATTAAAAACAAACTGCCAGAGACTGTCATCGACAGGCACAGTCTGACGGGTTGTAAAAAGCAACTGCGAAGACGAGCCGGCCACTGTTGCCAATCCGGAGGCTTCAATTGCCCGAATCACATTCTGCAAAAGAGGTTTCGAGCCAATATCAACCGCAACAGTAAGTGGAGTACGCCTGATTGGCATCAGCCAGGCAGTGTTATCGAAAGAAACCGGGTCATTCTTTATTCGTGCCTGCACGGCCTGGGCAGTATCTTTTATTACAAATCTGACGCGCCTGGTTTCACCTGGCTTAAGCATCGTATCGATACTCTCAATCAGGCGCTTCTGGTCTGGCAACAGAATTTCGGCCTCGAGCCGGCATGATTCTGCGGCGAAGCTCGTAAATTCGACAAAGCATCTGTCTGCACCACCAAGCGAATAACGACTTACAGCGGTGATGGCAACATTGCTCAGAGGTTTGCCGAAAGACAGCCATTGCATTCGCCCTTCCGGGCTTTTTTCGGGAGGGTGGTCAGTAAAAACAAGAACGCTTATATCTGGCGTAAAACTCTCAGTGACATAGCGCAATGCCTTGAAAAGATCAGCACCCGCTGAATTACACTGCCATTCGGCCAGCATCGAAGAGGCTTCTGCCGGCGTCATGTCGTGTCTGCCAATCACTTCTGGCTGGGCCCCGGCTCTGATCATGGTAATGCGTGTCGAAGGGGCGGCAAAAACTACCCTTTCAATATATCTGAGCGCGGCAGACCTTGGGCTGTCTGGTGCATTTACACCCATCGAAAGAGAATCATCAAGTATCAGAATCACCGGAATCAGCTTTTCTCCGGTAATGGCACGCGGGTTCGCAGCCGCAAGAACCAGCAGTATCAGAATTGCCATTTCTACCAGCAGAATGAAAGGGGCCTGCGGCACGGTCAGCTTTCGACCTCCTTCAGCCGGGGTCTGTCGGCGTCCGAAAAACATCAGCGACGACACCTTGACGTCTCTGGCCTGTCTTCTGAAAAGATAAACAGCAGCCAGAACGCTTATTGTCAGCAGGCCCCAGAGAGCTGCCGGGCTCATGAAAAATGGCATCATCTGCTCCTGGCCATGAGAATTTCGGTTTTCAGCAGCTCTTCCGGCACCATTTCCTGAAGAAAGCTGCCGGCCACGCAACGGGTAAAAACAGCACCAACTCTGGTGCAGCTCCGTTTCCAGTATTCCTGGTGTCGTGCAAAATTTGCCTGATATTCACGCAACAGGCTTTCTTCGGCAACCACCTCGATCGCCTCACCGCTTTCACAGTCTATAATTCTCACATTACCCGACAGCGGCGGCAGAATATCAGGTTCGGCAAGCAGCTGCACGATAACCAGTAAAGCCGCATTATTAGAAAGCTGGCGCAGAACTGCCTGTGGCTCTTCGTTCCAAAACAGGTCACTGATCAGCACTCTGACACCGGCAGGCCTGAGAAGCGGCGGAAAGCTGACGAGCGTCTGACCGATATTGCCGCTGAAATCGCAGTCATTGCCGGGCCAGTCGTGAATTGGCAACGAAGCTGGTTCTACTCTGCGGCAGCGGTCTTTAATGATCCATGAAGATACAGTGTAACCGGCGTTAATTGCCGCAGTTCGCAATATCGCCGTCATCGCATACAGAGCTTCACGTTTACGGCTGCCTGCAAGCTGCATCGACATCGAAGCATCGACAAGCATATCGAGATGCGGCGACACCTCTTCGCGAAAAAGCTTTACGGTAAGGCGGTCAGAACGGGCCATGGCGTTCCAGTCGATGTGCCTGACATCATCGCCTGGCTGATACTCACGATGATCGACAAATTCAAGCGAATTGCCGGTATTGCGGCCAAAACGTCCACCGCCCTGTAACCCGGAGAATCGCGAAGAAACGTTGAGATAGAAGCGCTGGCCGGCCAGCTCAGCCGCGCTTACCGTTTCCTTGAGACTGCTCATCGATCAGACTGACCGGCGGTCAGAAATTCTCTGGCCTGCCTCTTCAACCAGAGAAAATTGGGCAACAGACCGGCAAACAGAACTCCAATGCCGACCAGCACGCCTTCTGCAAGCTTTGCAGATGCCACAAAAGGGTTGCCCATCATAATCAGGTCAGAGTTGCTGCCGACAAAGACCCCGAGCAACATTGGCAACACCGAAAAGCCGACAAATACAAGCAGCATAACGACCCAGTTGTTTCGTGTGTCTACCAGACTGCTGAAAAAAGCGCGCCTGATAAAAACGGCAAAAAGACCGTAGCCCAGAGTAAAGCTCATGAAGGTCAGCATCGCTATCGAAGCTTCGTTGAGATCACCGCGATAAAGAACTTTTGTCGTGCCAGCAAAAACATTGACCACCAGCACGGTAAAAGCGGTCATCAGCGCGACCCATGCCATGCCACCGGCGGCGCCGGAAGACAAAATGAAAGCCAGGCGGCGCCCGGTCGGCCCCGCAGGCAGGTCGCGGGCTACACGCTCTGAAATACTGTCGCGTTCAGATACCGTGACCATGGTCATAACTACCAGCGCGGCACATACTATTCCTCCCCAGAGTATGATAAATCTGGCACTTGAAAATTCAAACGCCCAGTAAATGGCAATGACCAGAGTCAACAGCCAGCCGCCAGTAACAGTAAGACGCACTGGCCGCATTCGATCTGCACCAGTCGGTTGAATTACCGCGGCTGCGGCCTTGAAAAGAAAGTATATAAGAAAGAGAGACATAATCAGAATACTGGAATACAGACCCGGACCGCCAACAAAACCGGCAAAACGCACGCCGCCATAGCGCATGATCTCAGACCCCATTCCCATAAGACTGAAATACGTGGTGACCTGAAGAAAAATGCCCGCACCTCTGAAAAACTGCTGCGAGTGGGTATCCTGAGACAAGGCAGCACAACATATCTGCACCATGGCGCCGATAGAGCTGAAAAGAAGGCCGGCCAGAAGGGCGAGAAGAGTCATCGAAAGGTCAACGCCACTCAAAAAGAAAGTCATGAACATGAACGGCGAAAAGGCGCTGAAAATAAGCAGAATGAATACCATGCCGGCAGCGAATTTGCCCATGATGATTTTTTCAGGAGTTATTGTAGTTATGAACAACAGTTCATCAGTGCCTTCGGTTTGCTCTTTCGCGAATTTCATGCCATTAAAAACCGGAATCAGCACATAACTGGCAAAAAACAGAATGCCGAAAAGAAATTCAAGAGCTTCGGCACCGACATGCCGGCTGGTCATGCCCTTTTCAGCGATCGAAAAACTCAATACCAGACACTGAAAAATCAGAAAAAGAATCAGAACTCCCCAGAAGAAACGGCCACGTACCACCTGGCGCAGTTCTTTAACAATTATGGGGTTTAACAGGTCATCGCAACGGTCAAACACATGCTGAAAGCTGCTCATTGCACTTCACCCCTGGTAATGGTCATGAATACCGATTCAAGATTCTGCTGTCTGAACTTGAACTCGACAAGACGATGCCCGGCTGCCAGAGCTCTCGCCACGATTTCAGCCGCATCCTCGTCACTGCCGGCAAAGTCACACTCAAATGTTTTACCGTTGGCAACAAGATTTTCGACGCCCGGCTCGAGAACAAGAAAGCGACTCAGGCCTTCCGGGTCATTAAGAGGTCTGATAATCAGCTTTCTGGTCGGCTGATCGTGGTTGGTCACCTCTTCGATAGTGCCGAATTTAAGCATCCGGCCCTGCTCGATAATCAGTGTCGAAGTACAGATCTCAGACAACTCGCTGAGAATGTGCGAACTGATGAGAATTCCCTTGCCCTGGCGCGACAATACACGCAGCAGCTCGCGCAATTCAATGCGGGCCCGCGGGTCGAGACCGGCCGCCGGCTCGTCCATCAGCAGAAACTTCGGGTCATTTATCAACGCCCGCGCAATCGAAACCCGCTGTTTCATACCCTTCGAAAGGGCCACTATAAGCTTTTCCCTGATGCCTGTCAGGTTGGTAAATTCTTCAAGGTCCTCGATGAGAGAACGCCGCCTTTCAGCTTTGATACCGTAAGCGCGCGCAAAAAAATCGAGATATTCATGCACGCTCATGTCGCTGTGCAGTGGGAGAGAGTCAGGAACAAAGCCGACAAGTTCGCGGGCACGCTCGGGGTGCGTTATTATTGACTGCCCGTCTATTTCGACCTGCCCGGAAGAAGCATCTTCGATTGTCGCCAGAATGCGCATCGTCGTGGTCTTGCCAGCCCCGTTCGGGCCGACAAAGCCGGTGATATCACCGCCTGAAAGGCTGAAGCTCAGCCCTCTGACCGCCTGGGTTTCACCAAAATTCTTACAGAGATTCTCAACTGAAAGCATCATAATGACGGTTCCTCCTTGAGAATACCTATCAGGCAGGCACTTTCTGTCATTTCAGCCTCTTCATCAATTGCCTGGCGCAGAAATGGTGAACGGGCAAGTCTGGCAACGTAGGTGCCCGGCCTGAGATACTCATAGGGGCTGACTTTGATGTGGTCTATAACATTGAACCAGCCACGTTTGGCAGCCTCCGGCAAAGAACTGCGACCGGCTGTGATACCTCTGACCTCTTCCATTGCAGAGGCGGCACCGGCACGCACCTGCGTGCTGCGAAAAACCCGGCCACCACTGGTCATGAGAACCACCTCTTCAATATCGGCGCCCAGACCGTTCATCATCTCAAGGCCACCATTCCGGGCCGTGAGAGCAAGACGCTCACGCCGGGTCTGAATTGAGCGGAGATGCATATATCTGGGTATCTTTGGTTTGATCCAGCCTTCGCGCAGGTGCTGGTCTTCATCGAGCACAATATATTTGCCGGAGTCATTCGAACGGTAATCGTTGCGGTTTACCGGAAAAACCTCAGTCTGCATGTCGAAACGAAAGCCTTCTGCCCGGCGGCGGGCTGAATAAATCGAGTAGTTAGCCAGAGTTACGGCACGGTTATCGCGCTCATCGAGCAGAATCAGCGCATTTCTTTTGCCCAGCAGAGTAGAACTCTCAAAAAGTACGTAATAGCCATAAATAAAGACACAGCAGATAAACGAAGCGACCGGAACGGTTATAAAAACGAGAATCCGTCGCCCGAGACGGTGCAATACAAAAACGTTCACCGGCCCGATCAGAAAGGCAAAAAGGTAGATGATCAGCATCAACCAGCGCGCCGAAACAGTTTCAATCTCATCTTCGTCGAACGGCAGAGGTGAATCATCCTGAAAAGAGCGGTCTGAGAAGATGTCAGAGACTTCAAGTCCACGAAGGCTGACCGACCTGCCCCTGACCGGTTTTGGAATTGTCTGACCGTCCGGCATTGAAATTTCAGAAGCTGACGCCGCAACGGCAAACTGCATAAAATTTTCGTGAAAAACCATCACTCTGCCGAAACCTGCCTCGTAGACCGTCAGAATTGGGGCCTCAGCGTTTTCGGCCCTGACAAAATCCGGTGGTAAAACAGGTTCGCCAAGAACCATTAGCGCCCCGCCGGCCCGCACATAATCGAAAATAGCGGCTCTTACCGGTTCGGGCATTTCCTTTAGACTTTCGGCAAAATAAATGATGAGATTGAACTGGGTATAGGCCAGCCAGCTACTGTAAAGCTGTGTCAGACTGCCGTCAAACTGACTCAATTCGAGATTGAGACCTGCTGCCATCCCCGAAGGCCCGAAAACGGTTTCAAAATCGTTGCGGGGAATCTTTGCATCGACCAGCGCCTGTTTTTTTGCATAATAGTTTTTGTAGCTGCGCAGATACTTCAGCAGCTTCTCTTCCAGTTCGCGCCCATCAACCTCTATCACCATCCCGACACTTGAAAAATCGCCAAGCGGGAACAGCAGAGCTTCTTCGCGGCTTTCAGAGGCAGGAATTACCAGGGTCTTGGAAATCTGCTCGAGATCGCGTGAATAATCCGCGTTCAAAGACAGCTTGATCTGGCGCTCACGACCGGAGCGATTGCTGATCTGGAGCCTGAAAAATTTGTAACCAAAATAGGTACGGGCTTCGAAATCAGGCAACATGGTGAATCTGAGCCCATCGTAGTCAATTTTCTGGTTTGCGGCTGCCTGCGGCGGCAATGCCAGCAGAATAACCGTCAGCAGGCAGAAAACAATGGGGAGCAACCTTCTCTGCAGCATCATTTTTTCTCCGCAGCCATATTGACGCCGGCAGAAAAATCAAGGTCGGTTTCTTTAAGCGAATTCAACAACCCTGAAAGGATCATGGCACTAGTCTGCCCTTCGAATCTGGCTTTGTAATTAAGCAGAACCCTGTGATTAAGAGCGGGAACGAAAACCTCTCTGACGTCTTCGAATCCGACTGAGGGCCTGCCGGCAAGCAGTGCCACCCCGCGGGCCGATTCGGCAACAGCAATCGCGGCGCGCGGCGAAGCCCCATACTGCACGAATTCTTTAACATGAGCCGAGGCTGTAACTGACGACGGGTCGGTGGCGTGCACCAGCCGGGCAATGTAATCGGCAACCGGCCCTGGCAGATATATTGCATCCATCACCCGAAAAAGTTCGGAAAGCTCGGCGGCAGCGAGCGAAAATTCAGGCGCAGGCGGTTCGCCGTGGCGACGAGAAGAGATTATTTCGCGCAGGGTCTCTGTTGAAGCAGAAGAAACTTCGAGTTTGAAGAGAAAGCGATCCAGCTGAGCCTCAGGCAATGGATAAGTGCCCTCAAGCTCGATCGGATTCTGTGAAGCCAGCACAAAGAAAGGCAACGGCAGCCGGCGGGTAGTGCCGAGCAGTGTAACTGACTTTTCCTGCATCGCTTCGAGAAGCGCCGACTGAGTCTTTGGTGACGCGCGGTTAATTTCGTCAGCGAGCAGAATGTTGGTAAAAATCGGGCCGGGCTGAAAAACCATTTCGCGCTGGCCGGCGCTGTTCTGTTGCAGAATATGGGCTCCGAGAATATCACCCGGCATAAGATCTGGAGTAAACTGGACCCGGTTGAACTGAAGACTGAGAAGCTGCCCAAGGCATTTGATCAGAGCGGTTTTGCCCACTCCGGGCAAGCCTTCAAGCAGAATGTGACCGCGGCTGAGAATACCAACCATCACCAGACGGTGCAGAGCCGGGCGGCCGATCAGAATGCGGTCGAGCTCACCAAGCGCTTTCTGAGCCAGTGCTGACGCCTTTGCCAGTTCGGGCTGCGACAGCAGTTTGTTTGCCTCGGTCATAGTTTATCTCCTGAGTTATTGCTGTTCATGATCAAAATACTTTTTTACCGCACTGCGATGTTTTGGCAGAATTATACCAGATTCGGCGCCACCCTCAGAGGTTTTCTGCCAGGCAACTCCGGCCTGAGGCATCTGATTATCTGCCCCTGCCGACGTCTGAGGGGCAGAAAAGCTCATACCAATCGCCACTGACTTTTCGAGAGCCTGCTCATTCGGGGCAGGCAAAACCTCATTTTTAAACTCAACATTATGTTCTGAGCTTTTGCGGTCAAACTTGAGCGGCGCGTGGCCGCCGCCACGGCCTGCCTGCCCCGAAGCACCGCTGCCGCTTTCGCTGCCTGAACCCGTCTGACCGCCAGTCTGTGCACCACCGACACCGTCACCCTGGCCCTGACTTTCGCCCTGCTGCCCGTTGCCGTTTTCACCGCTGCCAGAGCCCTCACACATAACCAGCTCGCTCTGTGAGCCTGGTTGTAGATCCGCCTCGGTTGCCGGCCTTATTTTTCCAGCCTTTTTAAGAGCCTCGAAAGTTTTTCGGTCAATCAAACGGGCACTGGCAAGCCTCTGAGCTTTCGCCTCAGCTGCTGCCGCCGCCTTCGCCTGCTGCTCTTCAATGTATTCCTTAAGAGCCTCGGCAGCCTCTTTGGCAGCTTCTGCCGAATCAGGTCCACCTGCTGCGGCCTTTTCAAGAGCTCTCTGCAGCTTCTCAGAACCAGAACCAATTCCGGCACCGCCTGCCGCTTCTTCAAGACCATTGCTGGCAGCTCTGGCAAGCTCTGAAACCTGACTGTCATTTTTGCCGGCGGCTTTGCTCATTTTTTCAGCCAGTTCAGCAAGATCATCCAGACTTTTCCGCTCTGAAAGATTTTTTACAACGCTGGCACCGGCCTGTTTTTTCAGTTTTTCCTGAAGCTGGTCGAGAGCCTCAAAAGTCGCAGCCGGATCATGACGCTGCGAATCAAGGCCGATACGTTCCAGGGTTTCGTTGAGCTGTCGGGCTTCTTCAGGCGAAATGACACGCTCTTCGGCAAGTATCTCTATCTGCCCTGCGGCAACACGTTCGAGCTCCTGCAGCTCGATGCGCGGGTCATTGCGCGCATCACGCCCGATTACCGGAATGGTCAGCGACAGCAGCAGAAAAAGCAGCGAAATACCGGCAGATATATATCTGTTACCCGCAACCGGCTTCAGCAGAGGAACTTCGACCTGTTCTGGCAGACGATCCCGCCAGCCCGTATCACCAGTTTCCTCGGTCGCCATAAGCAAACCGCCAGAACCGTTGTGAGCATCGACAGCAGCCAGCCAACCGCGTTGTTCAGACGTCTGTCGGCGTGCCGCAGCAAAAGCCAGACCGGTCGAAATTGCCAGACCGCAGAGAAAAGCTGCAGCAAAAGCATCGCCCGGGTGCCCGACCTGCCTGAGAATCAAAAAGCAGACGCCGGCAACAAAATTCAAAATGGTAAAATATCGCAGAAAGCACAAAAACAGGGTTATCCTGAAATACTGACTTTTCAAAGCAGCTGCAGCCAGCTCAGGTGAAGCAAAACATTCTTTCCTGGGTTTCGGTTCCATTACATCTCCAGACATTTATCACCAATCCCGCACTTTGCATTTTAGCAGACAAAGGATAAATCTGGTTCTATTTTTATCAAGGTTCTGGTAGATTATTCTTATGCAAACCAGACAAGTTGAAGTGGTTCTTCCGGAAGATACTTTTCTCAGGCTTGAAGCAGCAGCAAAAGCTGCCGGTCAACCCGTCCAGGAAACAGCGGCGGCGGTTCTTTGCCGGGCTTTTCCGTCAGTTCCGAAAGCCGCCGAACAACCGGCATTACCAGGTGTAGCACTGATCAGAGACGGTTTCGCCCCATTGCCTCAGGCCTGCCAACCCGGGAACCTGAATTCATCATCTGCACCCGCGACCAGTATAAACAGCCTCACCAGACCCGAAGGACCATCAACTGCAGGCATGTTCACACCAGGCAGGCCCACCATAGCCGTGCCGCCTTCACCAGAAAAAATGCAACGGCGACTCGAGATTGAAACAAACATGAAAGAACTTTCGCTGCTGATAGAAACAGCCGAAGAAGCAAAAAAAGAAGAATATCTGCTGCAGTATGCAATGCTCGCAGCGGAACTTGAATCATTAGCATAAAACTGCCCGGAGAAAAAATAATGCCCAGAAAAAACAGATATAAACAGCTTTGCGAAGCCTATGACCGTGGGGTTGCCGAATGTAGCCAGTATCAGAAAGAATGCCGCGAATTTGTTCAGGAAATCCGCTCTGCCATTCTCGAATACCTCAATTGCCCCGAACCAAAGCTGTTCATGTTTACGCCCAGCTCTGGGTTTGTTTACAACAGCCAGTCACTCCAGGGTGACGCCCTGGACACCGAATTCGGAGAAAACGGCACCGCCGCAATCGGCTTTGCAATTAACGTTAACGATGATGATCTGCAGGAAAAATTTTTCACCTTTCTCCTGATTTTCCGCAAGACCGGTTCAAAAATTATTTTTAACATCGATGACGACCGAGAATTCGTCAACAGCAACGAGGGCATCAACGAATTCTGTGATTATCTGTTCGAAATCGCCCAGAAAAATCTACTCGGGCGCCTCGACAACTTCCTGCAGTCGCCTGAAAAAATGAATGCCCCGATCGGCTTCAGACCTGAGGCCGAAAGTCAGAAAAAAGTCAGTAAAAAACCCTGAAAGGTTCAGGCGCGCCGGGGCGGGGTGGAGTCAGAGAACGCTGAAAGGTTCTGGAATATGGCTTGTCACCCGCCACCGGAGCCTGAACCGGCATTGCCCGGTCTGCGGGAATGACTACCTCACGTTTCTTTTTTTCGACTGTCTGAACTGTTTTTTTCTGGCCCGATTTTTCGAGCTCAAGTATTTCATCAAGAGTTCTCGGCGGGTTGCCCTCATCAAGGTTCTGCCAACCCGCTTCTGCCAGCCATTCAACCGCGGGGTTCACCTGATAGAAACCTTCGTCAATTTTATCACCCCAGTAATAACCTTTTGCCAGCTGAACATCGCCCATCACTTCGGCAATTACCCCCAACCGGTAGAAAGCCCAGGTGGTGCGTTCAGGCAGCGGCGTTTCCGCCTTGTTTTCATGCTGATAAATTACCGAATACAGCTCTTTGGCTTTTTTAACCTTGTTACCGCTGAGTGCAGCCTCGGCCTGAGCTCTGAATGTTGCATAATTATAGCTTGACCGGCAACCGGTCAAAACTGTAAACAGCAGCGCCACAGCCAGCAACCCGAGATACACGCGGGCTCCAGAACCATTTTTCCGGTCACTCACTTTTTACCTCCTGGGAGAGGCTTCCAGAACTGATCAGCTCCGGCCGGAACCGGCGGGTAAATTCTTCCTGTCCAGGTAAAATCATTTGCCTGTTTTGCCGGATCACGCAGCAGCATATAGACGTCGAATCCATCAGAAACCCTTTTAACTGTCATTTCAGCAAGGTATTCAGAGGCAAGAAACTGCTTGCGGCCATCAGATTCAGTTCTCGAAAAGGCTTTGCCGCCACCGCGACTCTCGACCGCATAGGATACGTGCCGATTACCCGGCATGCCAACCTTGAATTCGGTTTTTCCCACCCAGGCGTCACCAGATTCGGGCTTAAAAACAATTTTTTCCGCATCTGACCTGGCAATGTCATTGCGCATGATGGTCATAATCCAGGAAGCCTGGTTGGAAGCAAGAGCGTTGAAGCTGCCGCGGGCAACGTTCGACGCGCCACGCGACATGGCAATGATGACCCCGCCGGCAATAATGGTGAAAATGCCAACGCTGATCAGCAGCTCCGTAAAGGTAAAAGCGCGCCTGTTCATCTGCGTTTTCCTATAAATGTCGAAAGCTCATAGTCTTTCTGTGGTGTTCCGACCTTCTCTTTTGACTTGTAATTGAGGATCAGCCTGACAATCTTGCCATATTCAGGCCCGGTGGCAGGATGTTTGTCGATTTTCAGCCGGGCCTCCACCTCCATGTAAGCAGGGAAACTGCCTACGTGCACGTCAATTTTGCTCGTGTTTCCGAGACTGATCTTGCCTTCGCTCACCGGAGCAAAGCTGATTTCGCCAACCTCAGGCTGCCAGCCGGAATTCTCGATCTGCTCCAGAATTTCTGCGGCAATCTGACTGGCTCTTATTTCATCAGCAGACAAGGTTACCTGCTTGTGCGAGGAGCCCATTAAACCCCACAATGGAACCATAGCCGCCACCATTATACCGCTGGCGAAAAGAATTTCGAGCAACGAAACGCCTCTTCTGTTCATATTTCGCCTCCTGACGGCCCAATGACCACACCGACAAAGTTTTCGACCGGGTTGACCGTCGGGTCAAAACTCTGGTTGTACATGATGCCGCCGCCCCCGGCAAAGTTATCTGGATCAAGCGTATGGGCAGCAATGCCACCAAAAAGCTGTAACGGGGCCTGTTTGCTGGCTGGTTTAACCTCGCCATCCGACTTGTCGAGAGCGACCAGATAAGCAAGTGTCGGGTGCTGACCGCTGTTGCGAACGGTAATCGCTCCTTTTTCGGCAAGAATCATCAGCTGCGCCTTTTCGGGATTATCAGCACTTCTGAATGTTCCAACTTCGATCGGGCCGTCAACAATGATGGCCCCCCCTGAGGTGGCGCCAAGGTTATCACCCATTTTCAGGCCTTTTCCACCGGTTTTGACTCTGACGACAGCATTAGCCAGGTTGAAGTCGCTGTTTTGAGCCGAACAGAACGCGGATTTCAGCACGGCAAAAACATCCTGATGCTTTGCTGCATCGATTTCGTAGCAGACCCTCGGTGTAAGGCCCAGAGCCGGGTCTTTGCTGTCTGGAATGGTGTCGATCTGCAGCTTGCTCTGATCGGTTCCGAGGACCGGCAGATCAAAGTTCATGTTGTTGATTGGCAGAACCGATCTGTCGGGTGGGATATTGATGCTCTGAGTATTCTTGGAATACTGCGCAATAAGACTGTAGGTTTCGTCATATGAACAAAAGTCAGCCTTGCTCATGATCTTTTCGTAAGAAATCAGGTTGCCGAGCGCTGAATAAGGCAGTTTGATGAAAAAATCCTCCATCTCACTCAGGTCAGGCACGCCCAAAACCGCATCTGGAGGAGCGGGCAGATAGATCAGATTCTTATCGACAAAAACATCCTTGAGAAAGGTCTTGTCGATATCTTTAAGCTTGCCGGGTATAAGATTGCGCTTTTTGCCAGAATATTTGTCGTAATCTTTCTGCGGCAGCCCGACAACCGCGCCAACCGGTGGCTCGGCCCCGGTACCGGGAATAAGATAACTGAGTTCAAGAAAACGGTCGTAAACCCGGCCCGTTACCCGCGTAATACTGATACGACGGTCGTTTTCACCGGTTCCAGCCTCGCCGAACAGATGCAGAAAAGAGCTGTTCCACCATTTTTTTTCCTTGTCCGGTTTATGTTCGCGAAACTGAAATTCAAGAATTTTTTTCCACATGTCGGAAGAAGGACCGTCGACAACGGCATTCGAAAACCCCCAGCGGGCAATGCGAAACACCATCTGATGCCCGTTTACCGGCCAGCCCGTGAAGCCATCAAAATTAAGCAACAGGGTGATCGGGTTTTCGGCAGTTGGAAAATATGAATGATAGCGCTGCCCAAACTTTCGATGCCCGGCTGCCCGGTTCAAAAGCAGGTTACCGCCACCAAGATATATCCAGCCACGTTTTTTCCAGATTTCGGCCTGCTTATTGAAGTGATCGCCCGCCAGCCCATTGTCTATGATAATCGGCCGGTTAGAGCCGGGTGCAGTATCACCGGTTGCAGGCGAATCGATCGACACCGTGTTGAATTTGACCGGATCATTCTCGTCAGTAGCTTCGCGCAGATAAAGGGTATACTTGGTCAATGGCATCGGGAATGGAATCACAACCCTGAAAGGCCTGGTTTCCTGCCATTCTTCACGTGTATTGCCGATGAATACTTCGACGGTCAGAGTCATTCTACCGCCCTTTTCACAGTCAAAAAACAGTTCCTTATCGGTTTTATAATCGCTCAGAAGCCTGATATCCGAGAATTTTACGTCATAATTCACCGAGACATCTTTTGTTGGCTCTTCACCGAACAGTTTTTTCACAAAACCATCAACGTCGGCATTGGCTAACCAGATTTTCTTGAACTCCGAAGCAAGCGTGTCAGGGTCATTATGAACAAATATCTTGTTGCGCAGAGCATACCCGGGTGAAGCCGGGTCTTTGGCGTTGGCGGCATTCAGGTCTTCTTTCAGTTTACAGACAAGCATTCTGGCAGCTGCCTGAGCGCATTTCATCGCCCGCAGATGTTTGAGAATCTCACGGCTTTCGTTGAATTTTCCCTGAACCAGATGGTTATAGGCCATAACCAGAATTGTCAGAACAAAAATACCGCCAAGCACGACAAAAAGAACCACACCGCGGCGTTTGGCAAAAAACCTTGTGTCAGTCAGCATCAGAGGCGCCCTCCTCTGCCTGTCCGGTTTTATGACGATTCAGCCAGTCGATGGTTCCCTGGTGGATTGGCACGCCGATTTCTTCAAGAATGGCTTTTGCCTTAAGCGGGTCAGACGGAATTGCGGCGGTCGCCTGGTGCTTCATCTTCAGATGCGTTGAAGCCTTCACAAGCAGGTCGGTAATGAGTTCAACTGTTGCAGCCGGTGTTTTATCAGTAGTTACAAGGACATTGGGCAACCCGATGGTCTGAATCGATGGTTGTGAATCGCCGTAAAAACCGGCCGGAATCGAGTAGATTCGCGCCGTCGCGACCTTCTGCAGTATTTTCTGCAACTGCTGCTGATTAAGGCTGACGAGGGTGCAGTCATGAAAAATCAGGGCATCAGAAACCGTGCGGTTTGGCATACCGGCCTGAATGGTTGCAAAACCCACCTGTCCAGTTGAAACGGCGCTCAAAACGGCATCAGGCGGCAGATCGAGGCTGCTGAAATCATCACCAAACCCGAGTGAAGAAAGAATCTCTTTTGACGTTCGAAAAGTAGATGAATTTTTCTGGCCAAGAAAGCCGCGCAGGCGGCCCGGAAATTCACGTGATGGTTCAAAACCTTGTGGTGTCTTAACCAGGTGAACGACGTCTTCCCAGAGGGGCCAGACAATGCGAATGGATGAACTGGCGTCGGCGGCCCAGGTTTCGCAGGCAATACGGCTTTCGACCATGCCAAGCATGATGCGGCCTTCGCGCAGCAACCTGACATTGTCAACTGAACCGTTGGTTTCAACGGCTTTGAAAACTCCGCCTTCGGCATCAAAATGACTGTTAAACCAGTCAGCCAGGATATTACCGACAGGGAAATAGGTTCCGAGACGATTTCCAGTGCCAATCAGCTGATAGGCAGAAGAATAAAGCTGCGGCGGCAGCGGGGCTTCTACTTCTCTGACCGGTTCAGGAGCACTCAGAAGAAGAATCGCAATAATTGCCAGCACCAGAAAACACGGCCAGGCAAAGGCTGGAATGTTACCGGAATTTCGCTTCAGCACTCATTGGCCTTCCGTGCCCGACACGACACAAGCAAACTCAGCGCACGATAATGCGATAGTTTACGGGCATCTTGAAATCGTATTTCTTGATTGAGTCGTTAAAAGCCTTATCATCGCCTTTGGCGCTGGCGCTTTTTTCTTTGGTTTCAACCGGCTTTTCAGATTCATTCTTTACTGTCACGGTTTTGTCGGCCTGTGCCGGCGCCGGTACAGCTTTTTTCACGACCTCGCTCTGTGCGGGCTGCGATTTTTTCTGTTTTTTCTGCTTTTTATACTTTTTGCCGGAAGATCGCTTGCCGGTCTTTTTGATTTTCTTTTCTTCAACTTTGGGCTGGGCCTGTTCAACGACGGGTTTTTCTTCAACCGGCGCGGCCTGTGGAGCAACCGCCTGAGGTGCTATCGGGGTTGTTTCTTCTTTTACAGCATTTTCAGAAGGCTGCATTTTATCGATATCCGCCATGGCAATGCTCAACGGCTCGGTACGACCCTGCGATTCGCGAATCTTGATAAGCGCCGCGGCAAGAGCTTTGCCGGCAATGTAATCTTCATAAGAAGAGTTTTCTACGACTTTGGCCACAACTGTCTCAGGAATTGACTGGTCGGCGCCGTAAACTCTCTGTCTGAGCCGGCCCAGGGCAAGCGCAAGGTCTCGGCCCGGAATATACGAAGTGCTTTCGACCGCCGGAGCAACAGCTACCTGCTGTGCAAGTCGGCCTCTCATTTCCTCAATGGCCACCTGAGCCTCTTTCGACAATGCGTCGGCTCTTGTGCCAGCCATCAAGCATAAAAAAACCAGTAAATAAATCAAATAATGACTTTTCATGCCTTCTCCTGACTATCTAACAAAACTCCTGCCATATTATCACCAATAGTTTCTATCGGCAACACTAAAAAATCGGCATACCACATTTTGTACAAAATTTTTCCTGCATGTTATTTTCGCTGCCACAATTTTGACATTCAATAACCTTTTTCCCCTCGATCTTGATATTCTGTTTCATATCTTCTTCTTTCATGCCAGGTGGAATGCGCATTGGCGGAGGCTCGGGTGCTGCCTTTGGCTCTGAGCCTCCAACCGAGGTTGCAATGTGACTGATGCTCTTGCCGAGAAGTTCACTGAAATTAACCTCGGGTTTGGCACGCTTAACATGAAAGATCTCAATCGGCATCGATTTGCCTTTAACCATAATCGACTCGCGCTGCTCGACTTCAAAATAATCAGCAACTTTTTCATAGGTTGATCTCGTGATAAAAAGTTCCATACCCTTGGCTACAGACATGACGCGCGCAGCCAGGTTGACGTTATCGCCGATGACTGTATATGACAGCTGCTTTTCACTACCCATATAACCAGCTGTAACCACGCCGGTGTTGACCCCGACACCAATTTCGATAACCGGCTTACCCTCTTTTCGCCAGCGCTCCTGCAGTTCCCGCAATGCATCGAGCATGCGAACACCGCAGAGAACAGCCCTTATTGGGTCGTCGTCCCGGGCAACCGGCGCACCAAAAAGCGCCATAAGTTCGTCACCGACATATTTGTCAAGGGTCCCTTCAAGTTCCATCAGAATGTCGGTCATTCTCGTAAAGTAAACGTTGAGCTGCTCTACGATATCGGTTGGATCCATGTTTTCAGACATTTTGGTAAAACCGCGGATATCAGAGAAAAACATGGTGACTTCACACTTGCTGCCGCCAAGTTTGAGACCTGAAGGGTCTGACATGATCATTTCTGCAACACTCGGCGACACGATACGCGCCAGACTTCCCTTCAACTCTTCATTTTTCTTCAGCTGGTCTTCACTGAGCTTCTGCGCTGAAACCAGGTCGTCCATGGTGGCCGAATACAGCTTTGCATTCTTCATAACCAGGCCGGCAATATCGCCACAGGTTGCCAGCAGATTCTGGTCATCACGCGTATAATCCGGATTGTTCATCTGTTCGACATTGATAATAGCAAACAACTTGCCTTCAGCATAAATCGGAGCGGCCATAAGGGTTTTAAGGGCGCCCTGCCCGATCAGCCCCTTCATTTTCGGGTCCATTTCACATTCTTTCACCCCAAGAGCACCGGCTCCGCCGGTGACCTCATTCATCCGCTGGCGAAGAAGATAGGTGATCATACTGTTCTCTTCGTGCGGAATCTCTATTTCCTTCCATTCCTTCGGCTTCATGCCGATCGCTTTAACGATCCTGAATTTGCCTTCTTTTTCGTCGTTTAGCAGCAGCTGAACCTTCTGTGAATCGAGGCCCTTGGAAATGATTTCGACGATATTGTTAAAAATCTGGTCGCGGTCAAGACTCTTGGTAAGGTTCTTGATACGCATAAGAGTCGTGGTAAGCTTCATCGATCGCTTGCTGAACTCATCACGTATTTCACGCATTTCACGTTCCATACGTTCTTCAGCCGTTTCGACCTTAGCCGGAGGTTCATCTCCAGCCTTATCTTCAGCTTTTTCTGCACCATCAGGAGTATTACCGCCCTCTGCTGCGGCCGATTCCGGCTCTTTATCGCTCTTAAGGGCACTGTCGAGTTTATCGTCTTTATCTTTATTTTTCTTCTGTGCCTTTTCACGATATTTTGCGGCTGCGGCCGGGTCTACACGAGTTTTCAGCGCGCCACCGCCCTCAACCTGATCGCGACCTTCAGCGCCAACAGCTTTCAACTGCTCAGATCGGAAAAACAGATAGACGAGAAAACCGGCAGTAAAAAGCACAAGAATTGAGTAGACTTCCCACCACTCTTCAATCGGAAACTTCTCCGGCTTGAACTTGATCGCGATGGTCGCAGCCGCCAGCAATACTGGCAAAGCAAATGACAGAAGCTTTATTGCAATTTTTTCGCCAAGAACGCCAAGAACACCAGCAATAGCAAAGACGTAAAAATAAGAAAAAAACCACTGGTAAATCCGCGGCACCTTGTTGGTAAATACAAGAACTGCCAGCAACAGAACCACCACACTGCCAATTATTCCGAGAATATCCGGCAGACGGTCTTTTAAGCTCTTGGCTTCCTGCGTTTCTTCAGCCATCTTTACCCCGTCACCACAAAATGCTCTATTATTGTTACATGGAACAACAATTTATTCAAGAGCCGGTGCCGGTGGTTTCATTCATTAATCTTGTGGCATCGAAACTTTCAGGAGTCATATTGCCGAGGAGTTCTTCGGCTTCGCCATGGCGGCCTTCTAGACAGAGCAGATGACCATACCAGGCACAGGCGCGGCCATTTCTCACTTTGCTCTTACAGGCTTCGGCAGCAAGCTTCATGGCTTCTTCTTTATTCCCCTCAGAAAGGGCGGCAATGGACAAAATCACTTTTTTCAAAGAAGCCGTCTTTTCGCCACCATTGAGCTCTCCAACCCGGGCTTTCCACTTTGCCAGAGCTTCTTTTGCGTTCATCATAAAATCCAGTTCAGAGAGCTCGGTAAGAATTTCAGCCTTCAGAAAAGGCAATTTTACACAATTCAAGGCTTTGCCAAGGTCGATGTGAGCCTGAACATATTCTTTGAAGGCTGTGCCGCAACATCCAAGAATAAGCAGACACATTGCTGTTTCATCATTTGAAAACATCTTTGCACGTTTTTCAGAAAATCCGCGGATAACCACGACTGCTGTCGCAAAATCCCCTTTGCGGCAGCGCAGATAAGCATCCAGAAGCTGCCCGGATTCCAGTTGACTGGTTCCTTTAAAGGTTTCAAGATACTCATTTATGTTTCGCTGCGCTTCGACATAATCTTCGCGGCAGATCATTGCCAGAATCATCGATCGCCAGAGGGTAACAAAAGTTTTGCGGTCAAGACACCCGAGAACCTTGCGACCGGTAAGAACGACTTCCTCAAAAGCGTCCTTTTCAAGCCCCTTGAGAGCCTGTGATTCAAGAATCTTGGCATCAGTAAAGCTGATAGTGCCGTCTTTCTGGATATCCTTTCGATTAACGGCCACCACACCTGAAAACCCGGCAGCGCTTGCGACATTGAAAATGACGAAACGGCCAAGAGGCATAATTATCATCGTCAGAAGAGCCAGAATACCACTCACAGCCATATATCCGGCCCGTGTTGCAAAGCCAAGGCGACTTTGAAAAACCAGTACAAAAATCATGAAAAACCAGCAGAAAAACCAGATCCCGTAGAGTTCATACCTCAATGGCCTCTGTTCAGCCGGCAAAATGCTAAACGCCGGAAATACCAGAAACAACGCCAGCGCAACAAAATGACCGGCAACCAGAAGTTTGGGAATTATCCAGACACTGTCGAACGCAGAAAAATCACTCTGCATCGTTGCAATTATCATTTCGCGAAAACCCAGATGCTGGCCGGCCAGAAGAAATACGGTCGCAGCAATCAGATAGACAAAGTTATGCCAGATTGCCGAAGGTGCTGAAAGCATTGTGGCAAGAAAAATGAGTGCCCCAAACAGCCCGAGATAATAAATTACACCCACTACACCGTGAATACAGAGAGGGATACCCAGAACAAAAGAAACCGGAGCACTGTTGACAACACTGTCAAGAAATGACTGTCCGCCTTCTTTTCTTGATATGTCTGCCAGTTGCTCACCCATTACTTCGCAGGTTTGATAGGCGCGAACAATATTTCCCATCTCCATATCAAGATAATAAGTCAACAACAGGTCACTGTAAGGCAAGCCTTTGAAGGTATCATAACTGTTGAAATGCTTCAGACTCTCCTGATTCGAAGAAAATCCGAGCAAGCGCTCGACGGTAATTTTGCGTGTCAGGGCAACAACATTTTCGTTATTGGCCTCGATGGCTTTTCGATAGGCGGCACCCGCCTCCTCAAGAGAGCCTCTGGCAATGGCAATCTGGCCAAAAAGGGAGTGAATCTCCGACCGACCGGCTTTTGGCAGTTGATCAAGCGGAATAGCCCGCAATCTTTCAGCCGCCTTTTCATACATGCCAATTCTGGCAAGCAGTTTGCCAAGCTGCAACAGCGGCATCATGTTCTTAGGGTAAACTTCAAGCGCTTCTTCGTAAAGAAGCGCTGCGTCTTCAAATTCGCCACGCTCCTCAGCACGAACACCCTTCTGAACCAGAAGCTGCGATTTTTTCAGAAGAATTGCCCCGTCTTCTGCGCCCGATGCTGAAACAACAAGCGCAAAAAACAGGCAGAAAGCCAGAAATATGAAAGAATTCCGTCTCAAAATACCTCCAGAATGTCTGCTGGCGGCGAAGTTACTTCATGAGCTCCTTCTGTTTTTTGCTGGCAGCTTCGTCACGCTGAAATGAAACGGTAACAACGTCGCCAACTTCAATTGAAGTCGAAAAACAGGTCTTGTGAACATTGATCACGTCACCATTTTCGAGTAAACAGCGGAAATAATCACCATTGCAAGAATCAACAACTGCCTGCATTTCTGCCTCCCTGTAAAAAAGAATTAAAAGCCAAGCTGCGAGAGAAAACTCTGAACGAAACGATGAATTTCATCAACCGCCGAATCATGCTGAGAGGCTTCAAGAAAAGCGATCTTGTTGCCACGCATGTCGCCCTCGCGCGTTTTATAAACCTCTATACGATAAACCAGTTCATGCGAAAAATTCTTGTGCGGAAAAATTTTGACGAGCAGCCGGGTCTCGTCGGGAAGCCTCAGAATCATGGTTTCCTGAATAGACCCGGTCTGCAGCGTCACATCCATGCCGACATCTTCGTTTTTTCTGAAAAGATAACGCTGGGTAATTCTGTAAATCAGATCACCCACATCACGAAGCGTCAGATTGATTCCTTTTTCCATTCCTGCTCCTTGATGAAATCAGAGAGTTGAATACCGGTGAGATTCTCACCATTGCGCAGGCGCACGGTAATCGTGCCGGCATTGGCCTCCTGCTCACCCAGAATGATCATGAACGGAATCTTCTGCAACTGAGCCTGGCGAATGCGATAGCCCATTTTGTCATTGCTGTCATCGAGTTCACATCTGACAAGATTCTGCTTGAGAGCGGCCACAACTTTCTTTGCATAATCAGACTGCTGATCATTAACCGGTATGACCACCGCCTGAACCGGAGCCAGCCACAACGGCATGGCACCGCTGTAATGTTCGACAAGAACACCAAAGAAACGTTCAATAGAGCCCAGCAAAGCGCGATGAACCATATATGGGCGGTGGCGATTGCCATCCGGGCCTATATAATGCATGTCAAACCTTTCAGGCAGGTTAAAGTCAAACTGAATCGTGGTCATCTGCCATTCGCGACCGATCGCATCTCTGATCTTGAGGTCGATTTTCGGGCCGTAAAAGGCACCGCCACCCTCATCCATTTCACAGGCAACCCCTTCGGCATCAACAGCACGTCTGAGCGACTCAAGGGCCTGTTGCCAGCGAGATTCTTCGCCAACAGCCTTTTCGGGCCTGGTAGCAAGATAAGCCTTGATGTCGGTGAACCCGAAAGCTTTCCAGAGGCGCAGGCTGAATCTGAGAGTTTCGCGAATTTCATCTTCAATCTGATCTGGCGTGCAGAAGATATGTGCGTCATCCTGAGTGAAGCCTCTGACACGCAGCAACCCATGCAGAACACCGCTCTTCTCGTAGCGGTAAACCGTGCCAAGTTCGGCCCAGCGCAGGGGCAGGTCGCGGTATGAACGCACCTGCGATTTATAGGTCATGATATGGAACGGGCAGTTCATCGGCTTGATGTAATAATCGTTGCCGTCGATTTCCATTGGGTTATACATGGCATCTTTGTAATTCTGCAAATGCCCGCTGGTTTCCCAGAGCCAGCTCTGGCCGATGTGCGGCGTATACATCAGTTCGTAACCGTTGCGATAATGCTGCTCTTTCCAGAATTTTTCGATTTCATGCCTGATTCTGGCACCTTTGGGGTGCCAGAACACAAGCCCCGGGCCCACTTCTTCGTGGGTGGTGAATAGATCGAGCTCTTTGCCAAGCTTGCGGTGATCGCGTTTTTTGGCTTCTTCAAGACGGTCGAGATACTCTTTGAGCTCTTCTTTGGTCATGAAAGCGGTGCCGTAAATACGCTGCAGCATCGGCCGCTTTTCGTCACCGCGCCAGTAGGCGCCGGCAACGCTGAGCAGCTTGAAATTCTTTATTGCGCCTGAATCCTGAACGTGCGGGCCACGGCAAAGATCGACGAACTTACCCTGTGAAAACACCGAAATCGTCTGGTCGCCAAGCTCTTCAATGAGTTCGAGCTTGAAGGTCTGGTTCATTTTTTTGAACATTTCGAGAGCTTCTTCACGGCTCACAACCTTGCGAACAAAGGGCGACTTCGCCTTGATGATCTCTTCCATTTCTTTTTCGACACTGGCGAGATCTTCGGTTGTCAGAGCGCGTGGCAGCAGAAAGTCATAATAAAAGCCGTTTTCAATAGCCGGCCCGATACCGAACTGGGCTTCTGGGAACAGCTTTAATACTGCTTCTGCCATAATATGCGCCATCGAATGGCGGCACACTTCTGTGGCTTCTGGTGATTTGGCGGTAACGATCTCGAAGTCGGCTGACTCGGTCAATGGCGTGCGCAGATCAAGGAGATTTCCATTTATTTTTCCGGCCAGAGCGGCTTTCGCCAGGCCCGGACCAATTTTGGCTGCGGCGTCAAAAATCGTGGCTCCTGACTCCAGCTCAATGATTTTTCCATCTGGAAGCTTAAGCTGAATCTGTGACATATTGTCTCCTTATAATTGTGCCCGTTTACTCGGGCTTCACACTGATTTTCAGGAATTTTCGCTTGCCGGCCTGCGCAATGAATTCTGCACCCGGCTTGAACATCTTCTGACCATCGGTTTCTTTAACCTGGTCGATCTTAACCCCGCCCTGCTGCAGCAGGCGGCGGGCTTCGCCGCCGCTCTCTGCCATACCGGTAACCGTGAGAATCTTCATCAGCGGCAAACCATCGGCCGGGGCGGCAATTGTAACTTCTTCGATATTATCAGGCAACCCGTCACCGGACTTGCCGAACATTTTTTCAAACTCGGCTTCAGCAGAGGCGGCAGCTTCGGCCCCATGATACTGAGCGGTGATCTGGCGTGCCAGGCGCATCTTGACTGCCTTGGGTTCAGAGGCGATCTGTTCACGAACCGCTTTGAGGTCAGCGATTGACAGATCAGTCAGCAACTCGTAATACTTGATCATCAATTCATCTGGAATCGAAAGCAGCTTGCCATAAATCTGGCCGGGAGCTTCATCGATTCCGACGTAGTTACCCAGGCTCTTCGACATCTTTTCCTGACCGTCGAGGCCTTCAAGAATAGGCATGGTAAGAGTTACCTGCGGCGCCTGACCATAGGATCTCTGCAATTCACGGCCAACCAGCAGATTAAAGGTCTGGTCAAGACCGCCAAGTTCAACGTCGGCATGCAGAGCAACTGAGTCATACCCCTGCATCAGCGGGTACATGAATTCAACGACGCTGATCGGAATCTGGTTTTTGAAGCGCTTGGCAAAATCATCGCGTTCAAGCATTCGGGCTACGGTATATTGCGACGAAAGCTTGAGAACATCGGCAAAGGTCATGCCTGCCAGCCACTCAGAATTGAAAACAACTCTGGCTTTTTCGATATCGAGAATTTTGCCAATCTGCTGTTTGTAGGTTTCGGCGTTGGCCCTGACTTCGTCTTCAGTGAGAGCCGGACGGGTCTTTTTTTTGCCGGTCGGATCACCGATTCTGGCGGTGAAATCACCGATAAGAAAAACGACTTCATGCCCAAGAGCCTGAAACTGGCGCATTTTCTGTAGAACCACCGTATGGCCGAGATGGATGTCAGGCGCGGAAGGGTCTGCCCCCAGCTTGATTACCAGAGGTTTGCCGGTTTCGTATGATTTTTCGAATTTTTTCAGCAGCTCTTCTCTCGAAACAATGTCGGCGGTGCCGGTTGCCACTATTTCGAGCTGTTCTGCCGGTGTCGCTTTAAATTTCACTTCAGATGCTCCTGAGATCTTTCTGATACTGCTGCAGCTTGACTATCTGCTGCTGGTAAGCTTCGATGCTGTCGCGAATCTTGTCGACGACTTCGGCCGGAGCCTTGCTGACAAAATCTGCATTCTCAAGCTTGACAGAAATTTTTGCCATTTCCTTTTCGACCTTGCCCAGCTCATTTTCAACACGGGTCAACTCGGCCTGCACGTCGATGACGCCAGCCAGATCGAGGCAGACTTCGGTAGTGCCCATCAGACCGACAAGATGGCCGGCAGGCTTGCTGTCGACAATTGAGAAATTCTCAACACCGGCAAGCGAGCAGATCATCGCCTGATGGTTATTGAAAGCCTGACTGAGAGAAGCATTTTTCACGACTCTGACAGTTACCTTTTTCGCTGGTGAAACATTGGCTGAGGCCCTGAGGTTTCTGATGACGCGAATGGCTTCCATCAGTTCAGAGATTTCCTGTTCGAGCTGGGAATCGACGCGGGCCGTATCACAGACCGGGAAATGGCTCTGCATCAGGAAACCTTTGCTTCCCGGCAGTTTCTGCCAGATTTCTTCAGTTACGAACGGCATGAATGGGTGCAGAATTCTCAGAGCCCCGTCGAGGCAGCTGAGCAGAACCTGCTGAACCACGGCTTTGCGCTCGGCATCTTTGCCGAACAGCACCGATTTGCTCATTTCGATATACCAGTCGCAGAAGTCGTTCCAGATAAATTCATAGACACATTTCAGAGCATCGTTGAACCTGAAGTTGCCTTCGGCAAGGTTGTTGTGAACCTGCTCAACAGTGTAGTTCAGACGTGAGACGATCCATCGGTCGATCTGCCCAAGCTTTTCGGCCGGCGGCAGTTTCGCGTCGATCGTGCAACTGGCACCTTCAAGGTTCATCAGCACGAAGCGCGAGGCATTCCAGAGCTTGTTGGCAAAGTTACGCCCGATTTCGACCTTGTTTTCAGCAAAACGGATATCCTGCCCGACCGGTGCAAGAGAAATAACCGTATAGCGAAGAGCATCAGCTCCGTATTTGGCGATGATTTCGAGCGGGTCGGGCGAATTGCCAAGCGACTTGCTCATCTTGCGGCCCTTCATATCTCTGACGATGCTGGTGAAGTAAACATCATGGAACGGGCATTCGCCGAGGAAATAATAGCCGGCCATGACCATTCTCGCGACCCAGAAGAAAATAATATCGGGGCCGGTTACCAGAGTGTCAGTCGGGTAGAAGCGACGAAGCGTTTCGGTGGTTTCAGGCCAGCCCATCGTCGAAAAGGGCCAGAGCCATGACGAGAACCAGGTATCGAGAACGTCTTCATCCTGCGTGATGCCCTGAGTTGCACCGCATTTGCCACATTTATCGGGCATATCGGCAGCAACCATTACGTGCCGGCAGGCGCCGCAGGTATAGGCTGGAATTCTGTGCCCCCACCAGAGCTGGCGGCTGATGCACCAGTCACGGATGTTTTCCATCCAGTGCAGGTAAACGCCAACCCAGCGGTTCGGGGTGAAACGCAGAGTGCCGTTCTTAACGGCCTCAATGGCCTTTTCAGCCAGAGGTTTCATTTTAACGAACCACTGGTCAGAAAGATAAGGCTCGATAATGGTTTTGCAGCGTTCGCAATGCCCGACCGCAAGCTGATGGTCTTCAATTTTTTCGAGAAGGCCCTGTTCTTCAAGTTCGGCAACAATGGCCTTGCGGGCTTCAAAACGGTCAAGACCGGCGAATTTTCCGGCAAGATCGTTCATGATGCCGGCTTCGTCCATGACGATGACCTGTTCAAGATTGTGGCGCCGCCCCATTTCGAAGTCGTTCGGGTCGTGAGCCGGAGTAATTTTTACCGCACCTGTACCAAAGGCTTTGTCGACATAATCATCAGCAATTACGGGTATTTCACGACCGATAAACGGCAGAATCAGCTTCTGCCCGATCAGATCGGCATAGCGTTCGTCGTGCGGGTTAACTGCCACAGCTGTATCGCCAAGCATCGTTTCCGGGCGGGTGGTAGCGACGATTAAGTGCCCTTTACCGTCTTTGCGCGGATAGCGCATATACCAGAGCGAACCATTGGTGTCTTCTGGGATTTTTTCTTCGTCAGAAAGAGCGGTACGGCATCTCGGGCACCAGTTGATGATGTATTTGCCCTTGTAGATGAGCCCATCCTGGTGAAGCTTGATGAACGACATCTTGACGGCTTCACTGAGGCCTTCATCCATGGTGAAACGCTCGCGTTCCCAGTCACAGGAACAACCGAGCTTTTTCAGCTGACTGAGAATAATGCCACCATACTTTTCCTTCCAGGTCCAGACGCGTTCAAGAAACTTTTCGCGACCCAGGTCATGGCGGGAAGTCTTTTCTTTTGCCAGAGCCTTTTCAACGACATTCTGCGTCGCAATACCGGCGTGATCGGTACCGGGCAGCCACATGGCTTCGCGGCCCTGCATTCTCTGAAAGCGGATCAGGATGTCCTGAAGCGTGTTATTGAGAACGTGACCCATAGTCAGCATGCCGGTAACGTTGGGTGGCGGAATTACGATCGAATATTTGGGTTTGTCGGATTTTTCGCTGCCATGAAAACACTTGGCGCTTTCCCATTTGCTGTAGATTGAATTTTCGACTTCTGCAGGTTCGTATGCCTTTGGCAGAAGTTCTGAGGCATTAGTCTGTGACATAGATTAACCTTTGGCGTTGATTACTTTTGAATAAGGTGCAGCAGCTTTTCGAATTCTTCGGGTGAAAGCTTGAGGTTTTTGGCCTGTTTGAAGATGCTGAGCTTGGTTTCGAGCGACTGAATCTTCTCGTTGGTCTTCGGGTCTGGCTTGAGGCTGTAAGCCTTCTTAAGAAGATCCATGGCATCTTCAAATTTCGATTCAGCCATATAAATATCGGCCAGTCTGACCATCAGAGGCACGAAGTTGGAATCGAGCTCAAGGCCAGCGAGAATGTATTCGCGCGCCCTTTCCTGATCGTTGAGCTCAAGCATTCTTTCTGCAAATCTCTGATAGGTGATCGGCGAAGGTTCGAATTCAGGCAGGCTGTCAACTGGCAGCCCGTTAGGAGCAACAATTTTAGCACCGCAGAGATGGCAGAAGCGGCTGTCGGGGTTGCTCTGTGTGGCACCACAGGCAAGACAGCTGAAAAGATTCTGCACAACCCAGACTTTAGATTTCTTGATAACCGAATCGCCTTTGCGATAGCCTTTTTCAACCTCAAACACAATGCAGCGCTCTGGGAATTTCGATGATCGGAAATAGTCAGTAGCGCTGTGTTTTTCGGGGTCGTATTCTTCTGAGATAACCTGCATATAGGTAATCTGATTTGGAATAATGAGGCGGTCAAGAAGCTTCTGATGAAGTGTCTGCAGCTCTGGCAGCGGATTTTTGATAAGCAGCGAATCAAGACCATCAAAGAAATCGATAAAGCTGGTGATGATCTCGTTCTCGCCGGTAACCGGTATTACGTTTGCAGAAGCGGCAGCACCGCCGGATCTTGCTTTGAGCAGTTCGATCTCAGCATCTTTCTGTTTAAGCTGTTCACGGGTGCGACTGATCATGCTTTCAAAATTCTGAATGGCAAGCAGTTGATCGGCAACCTGTCTGGTAAGCTGTTCAACCTCTTCACGCACAGCCGGGTCATTCATACTTTCGTCCTGACGTGCCTCAAGAGAAACACGCAGTCTGGCAAGCTCGTCTTCTCGATTCTGCAAAGTTTCCTGCAGCTTTACAATTTCAAGCTTCATTGCATCAACCTGGTCAGAATCTGTAGAAGCAGCCTTCAATCCTTCAATTTCATTGGCAAGCTGCTCACGTTCCGCTTCAAGAGCAGTAACTTTCATTGCCGCTTCAGCAAAGTCATCTGATTCGGCACGCAGCTTGTCTAATTCAGCCTTCAGCTCATCCATCGACGAGACTTCCTGACGGAGTTTTTCAAGCTCATCAGAAACTGCCGGCGGCAGCGCAGGACTTGCTTTTAAAGATGCGATCTGCGCTTTCAGCTCTTCGACTTCGGCCATGGCTTTAACAAGCTCTTCAGAAGAGCCTGCGCCAGCTCCAGCCGCCTCATCTTTTTCGGCAATTATGCTTTTCAGGCTGACTACATCCTGTTCAAGCTCAAGAATGCGGTTATCTCTGAAAGCTATCTCTGTCTTGAATTCTTCAACAGCCGCAGCCTGAGCCGAGGCATCACCAGCCGCAGCAGTGGCAGTGGCAAGTTCGGCTTCACGAGCCATCAGCTGGGCTTTAATTTCTTCTACCGCAGCATTCAGTTGAGCGACTTCAGCCTGAGAGGCATCAAAAGCCATCTGAAGATCACTTGCCTGCTGTGGGTCAGCAACCGATGAAGTCAGCTGCGACTGAAGATCTCCGACAGCCTGATTTGCCTTCTCAAGTTCTTCACGAAGCGATGAAACCACCTGTTCAAGTTCGGCAACCCTCGGATCTTCGACAACTTCAGCGACGGTACTACCAGAAGCCTGGTGCTGTTCAAGCATCTCGCTGAGAGCTTTTATCTGCTCATCTTTGGCCTGTTCAAGTTCACTGAACTGATTTTTCTGAGCTTCAAGCTCAGCCAGAAGCCGTTCTGATTCCGTGGATTTTTCTTCGAGAGCTTTCTTCAGCTGCCCAAGCTCCTCTGAGCCTGTGCCTCCGGCCTCGATCTGAGTTTTGAGATTTCGGATCTGGAGCTGCAGCAACTTGATCAGATTGTCTTTCTGGACAATCTGTTGATTCAATTTCTTGAAGAATTCGTTACTGATTTCTCCGTTGGCTTCTGGATTCATACGGTCTCCCTAAAATCAATACAGATTAACAATACAATATACTTCGTTAAAGCCAGTTTCGGTGCCGAATACATGTCTCAGCCCCGCGGTTCGGCAAAGAGTTTCTAAACCACGAAAGTCTAGCACAGTGTCAGAGGCAATGCAACACTTGCCATTACAGCAATATCAGTTTTTTCTCTTCCCGACGTGTCCACCGTCCGGACCTTCTTTTTTCTTATCAAAAACCTCTTTACCAGAGGCACTATCTGGAGCCTGTCGACCCGTCGGTCTGGGCTCCTTAGGTTCTGGCCGTGGTTCTTTAAGATTATTGACCTGGTCTTTAAGGTCTTTTTTACACTCGGGGCACATTACCCCTTCGTAAATAATCTTTTGACAAAGCTGACAGGGATGAGCAACTTTTCTCAGACCGACCCGCTCTAGCCTTCCAGAATTTATAAAGGCCTGCACCTGCTCTTCACTGCACCCGGCATGCTCTGCAACCTGAAAAACAGATGCGCCGGGATTGGTTCTGAGAAAGTTTTTAACCTTCTGAAACAATTCCTCTTCTTCACGGAAACACTTCGGACAAACGTCTCTCGCAAGTTTAACCATGATAATGCCGCAAACCCGGCACGAAATCAGTTTATTATCAATATCCTGATTCATTTTCCATAACCATCTCTTTCATTTTTTCTTCGCAGAATATCATAACAGATAAAACCCAAAAAAAGAATGAAACTTTTCACAATCAGAATTCGTTATATATTATGGACAAAGTGTACATATATAACACGACATAATCTGAACAGACTTCACCGCAAAGAGCGTTCCGGAGCGGTCACCTGACACCCTGAAGAAGTCTGGGCAGGGTTGTGGTATAATTACTATATATACTTCAACTACTGCTGAAATCTGCCGGGAAAAATTCGAGGGAGAAACCTATGAGAATATACAAAGCTGTCCTGTTGGCATTTCTGCTGGCGACCTTTCTGTTTCAGACTGGCAGTCAAAAAGCGCTTGCTGCAGACATCACCTTCGACTCATTCGAAGCTGCTGAAGCTGCCGCAAAAAAACGCGCTGAAGAATACCAGAAAAAAATGCAGGAACACATCAAGAATGTTAACGAACAATGGGAAAAGCAGCAGAAAGACCTTGGTGCTGATTCCTCTTCGCCAGACATCAGCAAGATTACCACCCGGCAGGATGGCCAGAAGTCTTCAGACACAGATGCCAGCAAATCCCTCGAAAATGCTGTCAACTCGAGCATCAACCGACTGAAAGATGAAATGGTAAGTAAAGCCGGGCCAACATCCACAGGCTTCGCCGGCGGAGCTGCCGGTTACCAGTGGAGCGTCAAATTCAAAAACGGCAAGTATGTTCTTTCTGATTCCTACAATGAAGCAGAATTCAACACCGGCAAAAAAAAGGAAGAAGAAGCTCCGGCCACGCCACCAGCCCCGACCGAACCAGAAAACGTCGTCAGTGGCGAAGACAATGATTCAGATGCGGGTTCCGCAGCCGAACCTTCAACAGAACCGGCAGCCACAGCAGCGACCCCGCCAGAAACCACCCCCGCAGTCGCCCCCCCTGAGACCCCGTCTGCAACTACAGCTGACAGCAAACCTGCAACTCCCGCGACAACCACAGCCACAAAACCGGCAACTCCTGAAGAACCAGCAAAACCTCTTACCGGCGTAGATCCGGCACCGGTCAAACTGCCACCGCCATCTATCAGAATGGTAATTCAGCACCCGACCGATTTTTCTGAAGAAGTTTTTGCCAGCAACGCCAATTCTGAAACAACCGCAAACTATCGACTCGACAAATTCAAGATTCCAGAAGATACGCGCATTAAAATTGCCGTTGAAGTCGGCGAAGATGTTAACCCTGAAGACGTTTCCATGGTAGTAACCGATGACCAGGGCGACACCGCCCCGGTGAGCGCTGCAAAACTTAAGAATTATCGCCACATGTTCCGTGTTCCGTCTGAAGACCAGTATTCTGCGAGCGTCTATGTCAACAATCGAAAAGCCCCGGGCGGGCAGCAGAAAAAGATTCTTCAGGTTGCAATTCCGGTCGGCAAAGTCGACTTCGAAAGCCGAACCATCGACAACCAGCGAGGCAGTAAAAGTGGCACTGGTGCCGGCAATATGTCATCATCCGATACCTCTTCATCTGGCGGTAACGAAAGCGTAAATCACTCAAGTTTCGGCAAGCCGCAGGCAGTAGACCTTTCTGATCTTTACTCTGATCCAGCCAAAGCCGGCGCCACAGCAGCCGGTGGCGTTTCAGACAATTCAGCAGGAAGCAGTTCAGCAGGAAGCAGCTCCCCGGATTCAGCCGCGTCTTCTGGTAGCGATACCTCATCAGGCGATATCGGCAGTTCAGGTGGGCAATCATATTCAGATTCAGACAGCGCAACAGGCAGTAACGGCTCTGGCGAGAGCGGCTATGCGGGCTCTGCCCAGGGCACCAGTTCAGACGACATGGCCGGAAACACTGAAAATGGCGAAACTTCAGCTCCTGAAACCGGCGACAACCAGGAAACAGCGGCCACCGAAGAAAATTCGATTTCATCAGGTTCCGGCTCAGACAGCAATCAGCAGACAGCCGACTCCGGTATCAGATACAGCACTGCCGATGGAGACTCTTCTCAAGGTTCTGAATACACATCAGACAGCGCTGAAGGCTCGGATGTTGCAGGCGCAGACGAGGGCGCAGGAGCAGAAACATCTGGTAATGCTGCAGACAATGAAAACACATCAGGCACTTCTGGCGACAACCAGAAAGTGAAAGCTCCTGGTCAGAACGCCGCCGGAAACAAATCAGCAACCACCGGAAAAGAACAGGGAGCCGAAGAAGAAGACCCATTTCTGCTTGCCATTTCACTGCGTGCAGAGGCCCAGAAAGTTTACCAGAGCTTCGACTTCATTGACGGCAACACACAGACATCTTCAGCAATCAAAGCAGGCGGCGAAGTCGTCTTCTCACTGAACATGGGAACCGACGTCAATCCCGAAAGCATTCAGATCAAGCTCTCAGATGGGGCCCAGGAAATAAAAGGCAACCTCAAGCGCATGGGCGAATCATTTGCCTACGTCTTTAAGAGCCCGACAGAGAGCGCCTATATTGAAGTTTCCGGCAAAACCAGCAAACGTTCATTCACCTACAAGGTTGGCATTCCCGTCAGATAACCCTTCAAATAAAGGCTTAAGCGACCCGGAGAAAACCTTTCTCCGGGTTCCGTTTTTTTCGAGCACCAGTAAGGCGCCAGAAGCATCGATGCCCGAAGGCCGAACCATGCACTCATGACCATCAGGGGCTATTAAAAGAAAATCGGTATCCCAGAAATCTGATGCATAACTGGACCAGAGAACAGCAAGATCATCAGGAGCCTGAGAGAAAAGCCCGTCCCATTCCTGACAAAAGGTCTCCAGAAATTCTGCCGGCGAAATCTCAGCAACGATTTCATCAAGCCCCGCCGAAGCGATTTCTGACATTTTCAGGGGTCGCAAATTAATACCAATGCCGACCACAAAACGCACATAATCAGCAAAGGCTGAAGCTTCGACCAGTATTCCGGCAAGCTTGCGCCGGGCATAAAAAACATCATTTGGCCACTTGAGCCATAATCCGGCCGGAATTTTCGAGCAGAATTTTCTGATGCTGGAAAAAAGGGCGATCCCGGCAATTAGAGAGACAGGAAAAGCAGGAGCTTCTGCCTGAAACGAAAAAGAAAACATCAGACATTGATCTGAACTGCTTTTCCAGGCCCGCTTGAATTGTCCGCGCCCGGCTGTCTGAGATTCGGCGATCTCCAGCCTGGCAGGCAGCACAGGAAGATTCCAGTCACGTTTAAGATCGTCATTCGTTGAACCGGTTTCATGCACTCGAACAAGTTCATGCCGCGAAAAAAAAGGAATTTGCCTGAGCCTCAGCTGCAAATCTGCTATCTGTATCTCAGAAAAAAGCATTGCTCATTTTACAACCCCGGCAAGCCCTTCCATGGCTGAAAAATCAGTCAATTCGGGTTGCAGAGGAGTCAACGAAACGAACCCGTTTTTCACGGCGACAATATCGCATTCAGGGCTGTTGTCAACCACTTCGGGCCATCCCTGTATCCAGTAATACGACTTACCATTCGGGTCACGCCGATGATCATAGGCTTCACGGTAATCGACCTTTCCGGCACGGGTGACTTTGATACCTTTGATGTTTTCATCCGGCAGATCAGGAACATTGATATTAAAAACCCGACCGCCCTTGACCTGTGCCGCCATCAGGCGCCTGACGCACTCCACACCCCATTTTGCCGCAATCGAATAATCGGCATCTGAATGATAGGAGTCAAGTGAGACCGCAAATGCGGGCAGACCCTTGAAAGCCCCTTCAAAAGCTGCAGCGACGGTGCCCGAATAGAAAATATCGACACACATGTTAGGGCCGCGGTTGATGCCGGAAACCACAACATCCGGCCGGGTTTCGAGAAGGTTCGCCAGAGCTATTTTGGCGCAGTCGGCAGGGGTACCGGAAACAGCGAAAGCCTTTTCAACCTTGGCCGGGAAACCCACTTCCCTGACCCGCAATGGCTGAGAAAGAGTTAAAGAATTGCTGGCGGCGCTGCGTTCAATATCGGGAGCGACTACGGTAACCTGACCTAGCGTGCCAAGAGCGTCAGCCAAAGCCACAATTCCGGGTGCGTTAATGCCATCATCGTTACAGAGCAGAATATACATGGTACCTCCACCGGTTCAAACGTGCTGCAAATCAGGGGGTAATAACTAAATAACTTGCGGCTGCATGCAAGTCATGATAAGATGTTCTAACTTTGTTTTCAAGGGTTTTTCATGTTGAAAGGGCTGGCAATTTCCCCGGGTTTTGCCCTCGGGCAGATATATTGTCTCAGGCATGTACAGCTTGAGAATATTGAGGGCAGTACAATTGCCCAGAATGAAGTTGACGGCGAAATTGAGCGTTTTCGCTCGGCCCTCGAAATTTCCAGAACCGAAATAAACCAGCTGCTTGAACTGCCCCAGATCAAAAGTAGCCTCGAAATTTCGAACATCTTTCAGGCACACATGACCCTGATCGATGACCCCGATCTGCAGAAAGAAGTTTCTAAGCGCATCCGCGAGCAAATGCGCGATGTTCAGTCAGTTATCAGCGCCGTCATCAAAGATTACAGCAACTTTTTCCGCAATCTGCCTGACCCTCAGTTTCAGGGCAAGGCAATCGATATCATGGATGTCGGCAAGCGCATTCTGAAAAACTGCCAGCGCCGCAAAAACCGGGCAAAGAACATTGACGAGAGATCAGAAGGCATAATCATTGCAGCTGAAGACCTTACCCCCTCAGAAATCGTCAGTTTCAACCCTTCGCGAATAAACGGCATCGTCATCGAAGAAGGGACCCCGACGTCACACGCATCGATTCTGGCGCGCTCCCTCGGAATTCCCGCCCTGATTCAGGTGAAAGACCTGATGAAAAAGGTGCATAACGGTAACTTTGCCATCATCGACAGCGGCAGCGGCCAGGTCATCATCAACCCTGATGAGCCGCAGAAAAGGCATTACACCAGAGAACTTGAGCATTACCGCGAAAGACAGCGCCGGATTCTCGAAATTCTCGCCGAGCCTTCTGTCACGGTCGACGGCATCGCCGTTTCTTTAAAGGCCAACATCGGGCAGACCGCCGACATCGATTCGGTAATTGCCAATCGCGCTTCCGGAGTTGGCCTGTATCGCACTGAATTCGCCTATCTGACCAGGCGTACGTTTCCGACTGAGAACGAACTTTTCGAAACCTATTCAGGTGTCGTAAGCAAACTTGGCGACTCCAGCATTGTCATAAGAACCATCGATATCGGTGGAGACAAAATTTCACACCTGATGGGCAATTCACTTGAACGCAATCCTGAGCTTGGCTGGCGGGCAGTGCGCATGTCTCTCGACTGCGAAGAGGTTTTTTCGACGCAACTGCGGGCAATTCTGCGGGCAGCGGCCCAGGCCCGGCCCGGCCAGGTCAGCATCCTTTTCCCGATGATTTCAAATATCGAAGAATTGCGAAAAATCAAAGCCTTGTTGAACCGGCAACATGAAGATCTTATCAAAAACGGTTATGCTGCCCCAGAAAACATGCGGATCGGCATCATGGTCGAAATACCTTCGGTCGCTCTTCTTGCCGACAAATTTGCCCGTGAGGTAGATTTTTTCTCGATCGGCAGCAACGACCTGGTTCAGTATACCCTGGCGGTAGATCGCACCAATTCGAAGGTTTCTCACCTTTACCAGCCGGCAAATCCTGCAGTTATAAAACTTATCAGTCAGGTAGTCAGAGTTGCCCAACAGAATAATGTTTCTGTCAGCCTCTGCGGCGAAATGGCTGGTGATATACGTTACACAGTATTACTTCTTGGCCTTGGTCTGCGTGAACTTTCGATGAATGCCGTTCTGATTCCTGCCGTTAAACAGGTTATCAGGAGCGTTTCATTTGCAGAAGCTGAGCGTCTGATAGCCCCGGTTCTGAACCTTGACACCGCCGATGAAATCGAACAGGCGCTTGGCAAAATTAACCACAAGCTTGGTATACAGTGAATAAACGCCCAGCTCTCATAATGGCCCTGCTTCTGCTGAGCATTTTCTGCCATGCCTGTCAGGCAGACTCTGGCAGCAGTGCTCCTGCAGCACAACCATGGTCGCCGGTTTCCGTCAAGCAGGGCAATTTCCAGATACTGCCAGAAACCCGTGCCAGCCTGGCCGGCCATGAGCTGAACATAATGCTGGCCCGCACATTCGATGAAAAAGCTCTCGGGCTGATGTTTTATGAGAAACTCGAAGAAAACCGGGGCATGCTGTTTATCTATTCAGCCCCGCGCCTGATGTCGTTCTGGATGAAAAACACCATGATTCCGCTCGATCTGATATTTTTTTCTGAAAATCTTGAAATTACTGAGTGGATCGAAGGCATGGAACCTGGTTTTGGCAGACCCGAAGCAGGTTTACCCCACTACAAGGCAACCGAACCAGCTCAATATGCGCTTGAGCTCAATGCCGGAATGATCAAGAAGCTTGGCCTGAAAAAGGGCGATAAACTCGAAATCCCGATAACCCTGCTTTATTCAGATTAAACAAATGCTCCCAGGATCTGTAGACAACCTTTTAAGGCTTTCCGGGATCGTTATTTCTGCGGTTCTGGCGATACAGCCATGGTTGATCACCACGGGCTCAGAAGACCCTTTTCTTTTCAGTTCCTGGGCAATCTTTGCCGCCGGTTCAATAAGCGTATGCCTTTCTGCAGTTCTGCTGCTTTTTTTTAAACCACGCCAGGGGCAGATGGTTTTTCTCGGCGGTTTTTTCATGTTTTTTTCGGCAATAACCGTTTCTACCCTGAATTCCGGGTTTCTTTCCAGTCTGCGCAGCTCAATGTATCTGGTCACTCTGCTGCTGCTCACCGCATTTCTCAGAATGGCCCGCCGCGGCCAGGACAACCTTGCCGTCGCCGGCATGATCTCGCTGAGCGGTTCGTCTATGGCTATCTACAGTCTTTTGCAGGCGGCCGGCATCGATATTCTTGCCTGGAATTCCGATTATCAGATGGTCGGAACTTTCAGCAACCCCAATTTCCTTTCAGCCTTTCTGATTGTTTCAGCTCTGGTAACTCTCGGGATGCTCAATGTTCCAGGCCTGAAAACAACTGATCGGGTCATCTTCTCAGTGTTTCTGGCGATTCAGGGATTTGCCATAGTTTTTTCGGGCAGAGTCGGGGCTATTTTGAGCCTTCTCGTTGCTGCCGGGCTTTATTTTACCAGTTTCTGGGAGATACGCCCCGGCAAGCTGATGCGTCGCTCCGCCTTTATCGCAGGCCTGACTCTTGCGCTGATTTTAACCATCTTCTATGGCATGGCATATTACGCCACCACCTCCTACCCCTGGGAATCAATGAACAAAATGCCTTATCGCTATATGCCTGCGATAACCCGGCTGATACTCTGGCAGATGGGGTTTGCCATTTTTCTCGATCACCCGGTTACCGGCCTTGGACCAGGAGCCATATCGTATCTGATGCCGGCACAGCGCCCGCCACAGGGCTCACTGATCGGGATCAAATCTTTCAATGATGACCCGCATTCGGCTACCGTCAGCATACTTGCTGAAACCGGTTTTATCGGCCTGTGGGGCGTCTGCACTATTTTTGCCGTAATTTTTGGCTGCTATGTCTGGCGGCGCTCAAAAGGCTTTAACCCGAAACCTTCAGACGATACCCCTGATAAAACCACGGAAAATTCTCAGAATAGCAACATCGCAACTGCCCCTGAATCCGACACGGGCACTCAGACTTCAGAAATTCCGAAACCCGATGCAGTAAAAATGACGAACCCGGAAATCACTGACGAAGAAACCGCTTTTTTTCCCTGGTATTCTTCGGCAATCGCCATGCTGATATTCTTTCTGGCCTTCAAAGCGGGTTTTATTGAGGCCCCCCTGTTCTTTTATTCTCTACCGGTGGTTATCGCCGGGTTTGGGGTTTTAAGCGCCATCTGCTCACCCGACCAGAACTTCGGCCATCTCAATGGCCCACTTTTGAGTCGCGGCAGTATGGTTGCAATCATGACATTCTTTTTCTACAGCCTTTTTAACAACAGCATTTCAATCGTGCCGCTATCGGGCTTCATGGTTCTGATTGTCAGCCTGCATTTTTCATGCTGTCTGCGCGACCTTGTCTGGAAGCGAAAATTCAGACCGGCCGCAGTGGTTTTTCTTGCGTTTCCACCGCTGTTCGTTTTTTGTGCCTACAATTTTCAGATTGCCCATCATCTTGAACAGATCAATCTCTGGAAAGGGCAAAATCTGCTTGCCAGTTCACCGGTTGATGCTCAGACCTCTTTTACCACAGCAATCCGGGCAAATCCGCAGTCGTTAAAGGCTTATTATGGTCTTGCAATCAGCCTTGAAAAGCAAAACCGCCCGGAAGAAACCCAGGAAGTTCTAAAAAAGCTCGACGCGATGGTGCCAAACGCCTTCAATTCTAATTACGAACTGGCCAGAATCATGCTTACCCGCAAACAGGTGCTTGAAGCACACAGGCATGCCCTGAAAAACCTTGAATGGGACCGGGCACCACGGTCTTTTGAACTCCTCGGTCAGATTCTCGTGATAGAAGGCAAAAACGGCGAGGCTGAGAAAGTCTTCAACGAAGGACTGTCGCTGTTTCCGGCCAATATTTCTGAAAAAGAAGCAGCAGACCGAATTCGCCTGAATCTGGCAGGTATGGCGGCCAGCCGTGGCGATTTTGCCCGCTGTGAAGAATTGCTGCGACAGATAAGGTCTGAAGTTAAAAACGACATGAACAGTCTTTATCTGTCGGGCATGCTTCTGACAAGAAAAAATCAGAACGAAAAGGCCCTTGAATTTTTTGAAAAAGCACTGGAACTGTTTCCCCAGAACCCGAGATTCATGAACGCTATTGGCTACATTCTCTGCGAAATGAACATTGAAATGGAAAGAGCGGAAGAATTACTCGAAGGGGCATATCAGATCATCAGAAAATCAGAACCAGTCGACCTCGGAGAACTTCTGATGATTTCGCACAGTCTCGGGAAACTTTACTGGAAGCAGGGCCGGAGCCGGGAAGCCGGCGAACTTCTGAAAATTGCCTGGCAGCAGTGCCCTGAAGAGTGGTCGGTTTTAAAAGAAGAACGCCGCAGGGATTACGCTGAGTTCTGTGCTCAAAACGGTCTGGAGTTTCAACCATGACTGATTTATCACAGTATGTCGGATTGTTCATCGCCAGTATTTTTCTGATTGCAGTGATTGCAATCTCATCATTTCGGCGCAGCAGGCCTGTATCAGGCCCAGAACCGGGCAGCAACAGAAAGTTGCAGGAACTCGCCCTGCAGTTCTTTTGTAACAATGATTTTCCGATCGCAATCGTCGACCGTAATCTTGACATCCTTTTTGCCAGCAATGACTTTCGCGAACGTTTCATGCATGGCGAAGCCACATTGAATTTCTGCACCCTGTTCAATCAACCGCCGTTTGCCGGCGTCGAAGACCTGCAGGCAACTTTCGAAGCTTACACTAACAATGGCAAACTGCCGGAAAACCCATGCTTCGTATCCATGAAGCCCGTCGTTGAAGAAGAGAAAGAACAGCTGCCAACCACCTATTTTCTGGTGCGCGGTATCCTGCCAGAAAAAGAGGCCAGTCAGCGTCTTCTGGCAATCTCACTTCTCGATGCAGGCTTTGTTGAGTCAGCCATGATGGATCTGAACCATAAAATTGCGCTCAAAGAGAGCAACCTCAGAAAACTTGAAGAGCTCGACCGCCTTAAATCTGAGTTTCTTGCCACCCTGAGCCATGAGCTGAAGACACCACTTGTTTCAATAAAAGGTTATCTCGACCTGATGGCAACGCAAAAAATGGGGCCATTGACCGAAAAGCAGGAAAAGGCTCTGAAAGTTTCGCTGAAAAATACCTCGCACCTGAACAATCTGATTTCCTCAATTCTCAATTTTGCACGCATGGAAGCCGGCAAGCTGAAATTTGACATGGTTAATCAGAAGCTGCAGCCCAATATCAACGACATCGTCGATTCGCTCAAACCATTGGCAGACGGCCGAAATATCGGATTCAGCATCAGCATGGACCCGGGTTTACCTGCTGTATCAATGGATCCTGACCTCATTCATCGCGTGCTTTCAAACTTGATCGAAAACTCAATCAAGTTTTCACAGCCGGGCACTTCGATCAGCATCAGAGTATTTCAGCCTGATTCCAGCAGAGTACAGGTTGACATTGCCGACCAGGGGTGTGGGATTCCGGCCGATAAAATCGACAAGATCAAAACCCCGTTTTTTCAGGCAGACAAATCTGATACCCGGCCAACCGGTGGCCTGGGGCTCGGCCTGGCAATCGCAGAAAAAATTCTCGCCGGCCATGGCACCTCACTCGCAATCAAATCAGAAGAAGGCAAGGGCACCTGCTGCAGCTTCTGGCTTAGAGTTGCCAACGCTCACTGATCTTCGGCCGCACCTCTGGCGATATCAAGTTCGCGCAGCTTCAGGTAGAGGTTCTTGCGGTGCATGCCAGCCAGTCTGGCAGCTTCAGACATATTTCCCGAGGTTTTTTCGAGCAACCCCTCGAAATACTTGCGTTCAAAGGTCTTCAGAAGAATATCTTTGGCCTCTTTATACTGCATCGACATCATGCCCTCTTCGATGAATTTTTCATTTTCGAGGCGCGACCTGAGATGGAACCGGCTTGAATCGTTCTGAAAAACACTCTCGTCTTCAAGGATTATTACCTTTTCGATAAGATTCTGCAGTTCGCGGACATTGCCCGGCCAGCTGTACTGCATAAGCTTGCCCATGAACTGGTCACTGAAATTCTGCTGCCGGCGGTTGAGTTTTTCGCAGTATTTTCGGGCAAATGATTCGACAAGAGCTGGAATGTCGGCCAGCCTGTCGCGAAGCGGCGGCAGATGAATATTGATTACATTCAGGCGGTAAAATAGATCTTCTCTGAAGCTGCCTTCATTGATGGCCTGAATCAGGTCCCTATTGGTTGCGGTAATTACCCTGGTATCAACGTTGATGGTCTGATTGCCACCAATTCTTTCGAATTCCCTTTCCTGAAGAATCCGCAAAAGCTTGGTCTGCGTCGCCATCGTCATTTCGCCAATTTCGTCGAGGAAAATCGTGCCGGAGTCGGCAATTTCAAACTTGCCGAGACGGCGGTTGAGAGCGCCGGTAAAAGCCCCACGTTCGTAACCAAAAAGTTCACTTTCAATGAGGTTTTCGGGCAATGCAGCACAGTTAACGCGAATAAACGGGCGCGACCGTCTTGGGCTGAGGCTGTGCAGTGCGTTTGCCACCAGTTCCTTGCCCGTGCCTGATTCACCGGTAATCAGAACCGTGACATCATTTGGACCAACCCTTTCGATCAGATCGTAAACACGCTGCATGCATTCACTTGAACCGATCAGAGCTGCCAGGCCCTCACGCTGATGCAGCTGTTCCTTCAACTGCTGGTTCTCGATGCGCAGACGGCATTTCTCGACAGCCCTTCTGACCGTCAGACGCAATTCATCATTTGAGAACGGCTTCGGCAGATAATCATATGCCCCGCGCTTCATGGCTTCAACCGCCACAGCCTCAGAACCGTAGGCAGTGATCATGATCACCATCAATTCAGGCCGTTCGGCAATCAGACGCTCAAGAAGTACCATACCAGAATCACCAGGCATGGTAAGGTCGGTAATCACCAGGTCAAAATTTCCGGCCTGAAATACTGCCAGGGCTTCTTCTGTCGATGAAGCCTTGCTGACCACATAGCCTTCAGGCTTTAAAACCGCTTCAAGCGTATAAAGAACCGATTCTTCGTCATCGACGATGAGAATACTCGGTGATCTGCCTTTTTTCTGACTAATCCGCGCCATTTTCCGCTCCATCCGGCAGGAATATCCTGAATTCAGTCATTTCCTGTCCCGAGTCAAATTCGATTTTTCCGCGATGCAGTTCAACTATTTTTCGGGTGATTGCCAGGCCAAGCCCGGTTCCGTTTGCCTTGGTCGTAAAGAAAGGCTCAAAAATTCTCTGCTGAAGCGATTTTTCAATCTGCGGACCATCATTGATCACCTTGATCACAATCCATCCCTGCAATCGCTCAACCCTTATTTCGACCTTACCACACCGACCAACTGCCTGAAAAGCGTTCAGGGCAAGATTTAAAACTGCCTGCTTGATCTTCTCAGCGTCAATTCTGACAAGGCAATCACATTCGGGAAAATATCTCTGCAGACTGATCTCATTTTTTACCGCTTCGTGCTTTATCAACAAAGTCAGTTCATTGACAATCTCGACCAGACTGCAGGTTTTCAGGTTTGCCGCCTCAGGCTTGACCAGGCTGAGAAGCTCGGCGACCACACGATTCAGGCGAAGCACTTCACCAAGCACCACGTTTGCATGTTCCTTAAGATCTCCCTGCACTTCTTCACCAATTATTTCGACAAGACTGCGTATTGCCACCAGCGGATTGCGTATTTCGTGGGCCACCGAAGCGGCAAGCCTGCCAAGAACCGCCCATTTCTCAGCTTCGATCATCTGCTGCTCGAATTTTTTCTGGTCGGTCACGTCATCGACCACCAGAACTGCACCCCTGATCTCATTTCCGGCCCGCAGGGGCAGAAGACTGATGGCAAATTGCCGCCGCCCGCCGGCATTATATTCGATAACCCTTTGAACAGCGCCGTCATTAATGGCAGCGCTGAAAATTCCCTCAAAAAATGCCGCCGTTTCATCATGCATTGCCTCGGCAAACTTTCTGTCAGGAATCTGATCGCAGAACTCCCTGAAACCATATAGGCCAGTATCAAACCCCTTCATGCCAAACATGCCCAGAAAGCGCTCGTTCACAATCAGAAACTTACGATTCCGGTCAAGAGTTGCCAGACCCTGATTGATACTGGCCAGAATATTCTTCATCTGCTGGTTCCAGTCAGAGAGGGCCTCATATAGGCTCGCGTTTTCGATAATCGAAGCCAGAACCGGGGCAATGGTTTCAAGAAAGCGGCGAACCCCTTCTGAATAGCCGCCAGAATCATTTTTGGCGAGAATAATTACGCCATTCATTCTGCTGCCTGACAGCAGTGGCACACCAATGATCGAAATTCCGTCAACAAGATTCTCATGCAGCGTCTTACTTATGAAACAGCTGTTGACTATCGCTTCAATCGCATCCTGCCGCGGGCTTTTCCGGGAAACAACGTTCACAACTTCTTCAAACCGCAAAGTTCGACGATTTTGCAGAACAATCTGAGCAAATGAACTGAAAGAAAGGGTCTGAGCCTTTTCAAGAAACTTCTCCAGTATTACCGTGAATTCATTGTCGAGAGTCACCTTACGCATCAGCTCATAAATTTCCCAGAGTTCCTGAAGCTTTTCGTCTATGGCCCGGTTTCTCTGCAGATTTTCCTTGAAGGTTTCCTGAACGGTCAAAGCCATTCTGTTAAAAGAATCTCCGAGTTCTTTGAGTTCTCCGGTGCCGGCTGCACCTACTCTGACTGAGTAATCACCCCGGCCAAATTCATCGATGCCGCGCATCAGGTCGCCGAGAGGCTCAAGAATGCTGCGCGAAGCAAAAATTGCCACCATGATGCCGACAAACATGCTCAACAGCATCAGAGAAGCAAAATCTGAAGCGGTATTGCTGTTTTTATTCTGCCAGACCGGAGTCACACCAACCCCGACAGCACCCATCGCTTTGCCATCAACGATGAGCGGAATAAACAGCTCGCGATATGTCAGGCCATTGCCGGTATGCGATTCGACCATATCCATTGCGGCAAGCTCAGGAAATCCACCGGGCGGAATTCTTGCCTCATCGCCCCAGACTTTCCACCAGTTGTGATCATAAACGGTCAGCAGCAGTTCAGCCGAATTGCCGGACCGATTTGCGTAAATATGGTCAATTATGCTCTTGTCACCATTGCGCAGGAACAATTCTGCCGGTTTCTGCAGAATTTTTCCTATGGACATGGCCGCTTCCATGGTGTCATTCGAAATTGCAAGACGCTCTCGCGAAAAAGCTGCAATTGCAAGAAAAGCGTTGGTAATGAAAATCAGGGATACAAAGAAAAAAATCAGTTTTCCCTGCAGAGTTCTTGGGAGCATTTCAAACTCCTGAGGTCAGATTGGAACCCAAAAAGAAACAACTGTTCCGGTACCTGAATCGGAAACAATATGCAGCTCACCGCCAGCAAAGCGAACCCGCTCTTCCATGCTGATCAGACCAAGCTTCTTCAGCGTGCTGTATTTTCTTCGGATTTCTGAAACATCAAAACCGTTGCCATCGTCTTTGACAACCACCGCCAGACGATTTCTCGCTTCATCATAATTAAGAAAAATGTGAACAGAAGATGGTTCGGCATGTTTCACCGCATTATTGGCCGCTTCCTGAATTACACGAAAAACTGCCAGTTCCTTCTCAGCCGACATTTTGGCCCGCTCACCCTCAACCTCGACATAAACCGGAATACCGGTACGGGCTTTGAAACCGCTGATAAACTGTTCAAGAGTGGGTATGAGACCGAGATCGTCAAGCGCCATCGGTCGCAGATCGAAAATAAATCTGCGAATATCCTTAAGACTTCTGATAACCGAATCTTTAAGTTCCTGAAGCTCGCTGATCAGTGTCTGATCGCCAGAATGCTGTTCTAAACAGTAATCTATTCGCATGGTCAGACTTGCAAGTGTCTGAGCCGGGCCATCGTGAATATCCCGTGAAATCCTTTTGCGTTCTTCTTCCTGGGCGCGTATGATCCCCTCTGCCTGTGTCTGTCCTGGGGCCGCATCTGAATTTGAATGCAGCAGACCATCGACCCGCCGGGCAATACTCTCTGCCTGGGCGGTAAGCTTGCTGCTGAGCATCGGAATTGTTGCCGGACTGAGCATCGGATCAAGTTCGAGTGCAGACTTGAGACTGTCAAAAGCTTTTTTGGCCTTCGGGCCAATCTGAGGGCTGACAGCCGTAACTGCCAACACTATATTTTCAAGGTCATCGAGCCGGTCAACTATTGTGCCACGGCTGGCTTCAGGGTGCTGCACCGTTGCCAGCACACTCTGCATTGTTGCAAGGGTCTCTCTGAAAGTGGCTATTTCCTGAGAAAGTGCGTCAAAAGTGGATTCTGGCATAAATATTCCTTACTTTCCCGAAGACCTGATACGACTTATTTCCAGTTCTGCCCGGCGCTTGAGAGCGTAGGAGTCGCCGCCGGCGCGGGCAATTTTTTCGAGCTCGGCAATCGCTTTCTCGCTGTTGCCATTTTCTTCAAGGCATTTGGCATAACGAATGCGGAGATCGACACGGTGCGGGCTTTTCTGCAAAGCCTGCTGCAGATATTTTTCACCCTTAACATAATTTCCGGTAGTTTCAGCCAGACGCCCAAGTCTTGTCAGAGTCACAGAATCGCGGCGGCCAAGCTGGTAAGAATGTTCAATTGCATCGAACGCATCTTTATGCATGGCGAGCTTTTCGAAAATTACCCCGATCATATCGTATGTCTGCGCATCTTTCTTGTGCCTGAGAACCTCAAGATAGTGCGGCAGTGCCGCTTCCCAGTTTCCACGCGAAAATTCGTAGGCTCCCTTTTTCCGGAAACCCTCGATTTTGCGCCTGATAGAATCTTGATCAGGCTCCTGAGCGACAGCATCCATAAAACTGCCGTCTTCAGCACCTCGCGTTTCCCGTTCTGGCGGTTTAACCTCGGGTTTCAATATCGCAGGCGCCGGCGTTGGTGACACAACAGTCACAGGCGCTGGCGGCAAGGCAACCGGCTTAACCGGAGCCGCAGAAACCTTATTTTCCGGCTCCTGCAGCTGATTTTCAGGTCGGCTGTATAATTCAACGCCAGCTTTCTGAGGCAGATTACTCTGCATGGCAGGTTCTTCCGGGAGCTTTTCAGAAACAGATACAGGAGGTGTTATCTGCGATGGTGCAGGAACCGTAACCTTCTGCTCATTATGCGTAACCGGGGTGACCTGAGCCTGAACCTGCGTCGGGGCATGCAATATTACTGACGCCGGCAATGGGGTTGCAGTCGCAGGAACCTCATCGACCTGTGACGCGGCTTTTGTCGGGATTGCAGCCTGATCCGCAGATGCATCAAAAAGAACTTTTCCTGAAATCGGCGCTTCAGGAACATCAACTGCCTGTTTTTCTACCAGACGCCCTTCGCCTTTTCCCTGCACGATCAGAACTCGGGCTTCACTTACAGGCTCCGAAGTATGCCCGCCGGCAAGCGCCTGCGAAGCTTCAAGATCGTCAGGAACGAGACTGAGTATTCTCTGAAAATACCTTCGTGCCTCGAAGGCTTTACCTGAAGCATTGAGCGCTCTGGCCAGCTGGCGGTTACATTCTACATTCAATGGTTCAAGAGACAAGGCCTTTTCAAGGTAGGTTACCGACTCAGAAAACAGCTTAAGATCAATATATATCGACCCCAGCAGGAAATTGCCCCTGACGTTGTCAGGCTCGAAGCGAAGGCCTCGCACGATCGCCTGAGACGCCTGAGCAAGTTCAGAGCGATCATATAGTATTTTACCAAGGTTAAACCAGGCAGCAGAATCATCAGAGAAGTTTTCAAGATAACGCCGCAGGTTCTTTTCGTATTCTGCCATCGCCTCGGCTCGATAAAATGAATTAAGTATTACACGCCACTGTGCTTTGTCGGGTTCGGCTTTTTCGAGTGCAGTGGAAAAAAAAGCCGCGGCAGAATTGTAGTCGCCGGCTTTTACAAGTTCCATGCCTTCAGCAAAAGTCAATACCGGCTCTGTTGGCCCACTTTCGACAGCAACAGCTCCGGCATCGGTCACTACTGGCGAACTTGTCTCGGGTGGAGTCGATATAACAGCAGCCGGCGGAACATCGTTCTGCACTGCAACAGCAGGTTCCGGTATTTTTACGAGGTCAACAGCCGCAACCAACGGCTCAGATACAATCTTTTTATCAGTTTGCCGGTCTGCCGGCATTTCTACAGCGACAGCAAAAAGAGTGTTCTGCTCTGCTCCGACCCTTTCGCCACGTTTTTCCAGCCAGATACCAACCAGAATGAAAATGGCGGCAAGCCCAAGATACAGTTTCCAGGATTGGCTGTGCATGCGCATGGCACCAAAGTCGGCCGAATAAACAACCTGTCCAGGCTCCAGATTATCATCTTCTTCATCATCAGCTTCATGGCTTTTGTCAGAAACCTTTGCCGCAACCGGCGACACTTCTACGACGTCGGCGTCTTCGTGCGCGCGCACAACCTTTTTTGCCGGCTCCGGCTCTGCAGCATGTTCTTCTGAATGGGTAAGGAGGCCGGCAGCCGAAGAAGCGCCAGTGATCAGGCCAGCTGCATTACTTTGCAGAACCGGAAGAAGAACCCGTTCGACTTCGACCCAGTCGCGAAAACTGCTGAAAAGCGACAGGTAATAAGCATCCTTGATGTTGTAAATCCACAGCAGAATAAACACAACCGAAAAGAAGTAACTGATGACAACCATCAGATGAGCGCCAAGCAGAGGAAAAACGGCATTATAAATGATCCCGCCGCTGTAGACGCTTAAAGCAGAAAAGATGCCGCCCAGATAAATTGCCATCAGCATTATTCCGCGATCGATATGGCCGGCATAGATCTGCCCGAGACCCATGACAAAAAAAGACATAAGGGCTGCCGCGCCCGGTTTACGGGTTGCGCCTTTCAGGTGCTGACGACGCAGTTCCTCAAACCACTGGTTATTTTCTTGTTCTTTCAAAAAACATCACTCCAGAACATCAATTAAACAGCCGCTCTTCACCAGGCAGAGCTTAACCTGTTTCTGCAGACAGTGCTCAACCAGATCAGTGCGCTCGTAATTTGCAATAATCATGCCTCTTAAATCTGCCGACTTGAACTGCCCGCTTGTCAGTTCACTGCCAAAAGAACCGGTATTGGCCCGCAGGTGTTCAAGCAGATCAAGAGCTTCATTAATCTGAGCCGGTTCAGGACTGTAAAGAATCTGAACTACCACCAGAACCCCTTTGCGATCCTGGCAGAGCAGATCAATTCTTCTTCTGCGCTCATTGCTCAAAGTTACCGAGTAGTTTCTATGTATGACACGCAGGCCTTTTTCAAACATATTAATATGCGCAGCCACCCAGAGCTCAAACTCTTTTTTCGAATTAAAAAATGAATTCGAAGTAAACTGTTCGAACAGTGACTCAAGCATGTTTACCTGTTCCTTGAGGCGACGGTTCTCTTCCTGCATTGTTACAATACGTTCCCAGAGTTTTTTATTCTCCTCAAGAAGAACAATCAACCCCTTAACTTCACCCTCGTTGAATTCGCCAAGCGGTCGGGCAAGCAATCTGGTCACCAGAGAGCGCAGAGGCGTGGTTCCGTCGAGCTGGGCCTTATCTGCCGGATCATCACGTTTTATAAGAAGAACCGGGATTTCCTGGGCCTTCCATTTGATAAGCAGGTCGTCACCAGGTGAAAAAACTCTGAGTAGATCGCCTACCATCAGCTTGCGTTTTTCAAAATCCGGAGCCCGCCCCTTCATTCTTTTGCCGCCAACCTCTATCTCAAAGCCCTCTTTCAATGAAAAAAGCCGGTTGTAGAGTTCATCTTCGCGCGCAAACCATTTGAGGTAACGCCCACTGTGCTCCTGATGCGAAAGTCGTTTTCTGATGACCATTTTTTCCTGCGGGGCAAAAATCTGGCAATTAACAACAGACCCGCGCTCACGCACATTGCTTAGAACAATCTCTGAATCAACCGCAGCCAAAGTTATCGCCTCGCCGACAAACAGGCTGTGTTTTTCCCATTCTACAGAGAGATTGGCAATTTCCTGGTCTCCGAGTATCATGTTAAAAACAAGGCTGGCGGGGATTACCGCCTTGACGTCAGCGTCTTGAGAGGCTTCCCAGTGGATGGCGCCCCTCTCGATTTCACGAGCTGTCAGTTTTTTTCTGAATTCCGGCATTTCAGAAACTCCAGTTGATTATTCGATTTTTCAGCTCTTCAGCAGCCTGACCAAGCTTCTCAACCATAGCATCGGCGTATTCTTCGAGTTTCTGGGCCAGCACAACCGTCACCGGCACCATGGCAACTCCCTCAGGAACAACAAAGTCAAAATAACTGTCGGCAATCTCTTCGTTCATTTTATAATCAATTACCTGAAGACGCCCGCGCTCCTGCCCCTGACGGTCGTATTCAACCACCCATGCAGGCAGGTAGGTGCGGCTTGAAAAGGCCATTTCATAATGCCCGACATCAAAAACCGACTTGAAAACCGATTCCATTTTCGGATTGAACCTGAGGTGATAGAAGGTTTCTGAATCAGAAAGCTTTTCGACTTTCATCGTCTCAATACGAAAAAAGGTGAAAAGAGTCTTGCGGGTAAGGTTGGTAAACAGCTTTTTAGGGCTGAACCATGAATAATACGATCCGAAAAAACCAGCGGATTCAGAGAAGTGATAAAACACTTCATTGATTGCCACAACGTAGATCCAGAGGTTTTTACCATTGAACAAAACCTTGACCGAACCGTCGGTAAAGATTATGGCAAACTTGTCAGGGCTTTTTATCGAAAGGGTTACCGACTTGCTGGCTGCTGAATTTTGCAGAACGACGCTGGCAGAAATGGCGCTGATTTTATCGGCACACTTTTCCATGCTGTCAAAAAGTGCTTCAACTGAAAATGATGCAACCTGGTTATCGGCAGATGCCATAACCGGACCACCCTGAACCAGAAGCAATATCAACAGGCCAGCCAGAAAGACAGAAAGCCAATTACAACGCATCTGATGCTCCAGACCGGGGAATTTCAGCGACAGCCTTCTGCAGAGCTTTCTGCGCCGCATCAAGCAGTTTCTGCAGACGACGGTTACACTCAGCCTGCAGCTCCTGATCACCGGCAACCAACAATAAATGCCGGTTATATGCCCCAAGAAGACGACAAAATTTTTCCTGGTCTGAGTTGGCCCCGGAAAAATCCTGTAACAGCTCATCTTTTGCCAATCCGGGTTCAGAGCTTCCCTGAGGGGGAGTCCAGGCGTAGCTTGTCAGCAGAGATGAAAAAGGGACGTTTTCAGACCATGCCGGCGACTCGGCCAGGTGCTCAGAAACCAGTCTTGAAAGCTTTTTCAGGTTCAGGCTGACAACGGTTGCCGGCTTGTCCTGGAGGTTGCAGCCAGGCAATGACGAGTAGATAAACATGCGACCACATTCAACACCGCAAAAGAGAAGCTTCCAGGTTGCACCGGTTTCTGAACAACAGAACTTTCGGCGTGAATCGGCGGCAAACGAGAACACTGCCGATTCATTTTCGGGCAGAAGCTCTTTTTTGACAGCTGCCAGAACTCCAAAAACCTGTTCATCCGGCACCTTCTGCCCGACGCTTGAAACCCAGATCATGTCGAGGCCATGCGTAGCCGAATCATTCAAAAAAGCCGGGCGGTTTGCAACATTCTGCAGAACAAAACAGCTTTTTAAACCACTGCCGGTCATGGCGAGAAAAATATCTGGATGACACCACGGCTCGGCGATAGAAGCGGGAAAAGGCAGAATTTCAGGGATGCCTGACCCCTGAAAGACTTTGCGAAGGACTTCAATCAGCTGCAAAAGAAACAATATCCATCTCCGTATTTACAGTCGATTTTTCACCGACCGTCTGGTATTATACAGTATCTTAAGCTGGTAAACAAACTCAAATTACCAGATTTATCGCACAGGCAGACAAACATGATAACTTTAGAAGACTTCGATCAGAAAATCATCACCGGAAAGGCCCCGGCCATGCTCGTATTCACTGCGGCCTGGTGCCGGCCATGCGGCCTGCAGAAACCGGTAATCGAAAAGATTGCCGCCACTTTTTCGGCTTCGATGCGCATCGAAGTCATTGATGTCGATGAACAAAGTGACCTTGCCGACCGCTTACTGGTACGTACACTGCCCGCTACACTTTTATATGCCGACGGCGAGCTTGTAGAGCATCTTCACGGATACCAGGCCGAAGATTTTCTGACATCTTATGTAAACCATATTCTCAAAATGTGCCAGAAAAAGACCGACGAAACCGCAAAAGAATAAGGCCTATTCTGCAACCCTTATGCGCTCAATTTTCTGCGCTTTGCGGTCAATGCCAAGCTCGACAAACAGCCCCTCGACCTTGCCCGGAGCCTGCGCACAGAGAAACTTATCAGAAAAACCGTTGATAAAGCGCCCGGTCACAGTATTGCGGTCAACCCCGATTACCCCATCTACCGCCCCGGTCATGCCGATATCTGTTATCACTGCAGTACCACCATGCGGCAGAATGCGCTCATCAGAAGTCTGAACATGGGTGTGAGTCCCGTATGCGACCGCAGCCCGGCCATTTACATGCCAGAAAAAAGCCAGTTTCTCTGAAGTGGCCTCGGCATGAAAATCTATAACCAGAGGCACGTCTGCCGGGAGACCGCCATAAAGACTGTCAAATGCTGCAAACGGGCAGAATGCCGCATCCATAAATACCCGGCCGGCCAGATTCATTACGGCGAGATTGCCCACTCCAGGCTTGCAGAAAACCCTGCATCCAATTCCGTGGTCTGCAGCAACAATGTTCTGAGGCCGCAGCACATAATCACTTTTCAGCATTTCCGGCCAGTCTGAGCGTGAAAAAACATGATTACCGGTAGTAATGATATCAATACCACAGGACCTGAGAAAGTTTGCATGCTTTTGCGAAAGACCGTTACCGGCCGTGACATTTTCGCCGTTGGCAATTATCCAGTCAGGCCGATAACGCTCTATCAAACCAGGCAGCAGCCTTTGCAGACAGTCACGGCCGGTCTTGCCGTAGATATCACCGATCATCAGAATTTTCATAGCTTAAATATAGGCTGCCCCGGGGTCAGAATTCAACCCCGGGGCAGATATTATCTCACAAGCCTTTGATCAGTGAGCGACTTCAACGCTTCTGGTTTCGCGAATCAGAACAACTTTGACCTGACCCGGGTATTCCATGTCGCTCTCAATCTTCTTGACGATGTCGCGGCAAACTTTCGGTGCAGTGATATCATCAACTTCATCCGGACTGACCATAACTCTGATTTCACGTCCGGCCTGGATTGCATAGGCAGAAGAAACGCCCTTGAAACTCTTGGCGATGGTTTCAAGATCAACCAGGCGCTTGATATATGCTTCAAGCGATTCGCTGCGGGCCCCGCGCCGTGAAGCCGAGATGGCGTCTGCGGCGGCAATCAGAACGGCCTCCGGAGTTTCAAACGGCACATCTTCGTGGTGAGCGGCAATGGCGTTGACCACCTTGGGCGATTCCTGATATTTGCGGGCAAAATCAGCACCAAGCTTGGCATGATTCCCCTCATCGCTCTCGATTACCTTGCCGATGTCGTGCAGCAGACCAGCACGTCGAGCCAACTGAATGTCGGCGCCAATTTCGGCAGCAAGATTACTGGCCAGATTGGCCACTTCAATTGAATGCTGCAGAACGTTCTGGCCATAAGAAGTTCTGTAATTCAGGCGCCCAACGATCTCGACGAGCTCCTGGTGTATACTCTGAATACCAAGAGCCAGCATCGTCTGCTCGCCGGCCTCTTTGATTCTCAGGTGTACTTCTTTTTGTGCCTTTTCATACATTTCTTCGATTTTTGCCGGGTGAATTCGCCCGTCGAGAGTCAGGTTTTCAAGAGTGACCCTGGCAATCTCGCGCTTGATTGGATCGAATGATGAAAGAACTACCGCTTCCGGGGTGTCGTCGATGATCACGTCGACACCAGTCAGGTTTTCAAAAGCGCGAATATTGCGACCTTCGCGACCTATGATACGCCCCTTCATTTCTTCGCTGGGCAGTTCAACCACCGTTACGATTGGATCGATCGTATGATCGGTCGCACAACGTTGAATCGAGGTGGCAAGAATCTCGCGTGATTTCTTGTCGGCAGAGCTCTTAACCTTCTGTTCAGCTTCGTTAACCTTCAGAGCGACCTCATACTGCAGCTCGTCTTCGATCTTTTTCATGAGCTGCTCACGGGCCTGCTCGGGGGTCAGGCCGGCAACTCTCTCGAGCTCTTTTTTCTGCTGCTCGATGATCTCAAGACTGTCTTTTTTGAGCTTGTCAAGTTCGCTTTCTCTTTCGCGCAGAGAGTCAGCGCGCTTTTCAAGGTTCTCAGCCCTGGCATCGACCTTCTCGATGCGACTGGTAAGGTGCGTTTCGAGCTTTTCGAGTTCCTGCCGCCGCTTTTGCAGTTCGCGATCGGCGTTCTTCTTCTCGTTTAGTTCCTTTTCCTTTATTTCCTTGGCTTTTTTCTGAGCTTTCTGCAGCTCAGCCTGGGCAGAAGCGCGTGCTTCATCAAGAATTTCCTTTTCCTTCTGACGGGCTTCGGCAAGAATGCCTTCGCCATTCTTTCTTGTCAGATGATTGGTAATGAAATAACCGATGAGGGCACCCACACCTGCAAAGACCAGATATAACAGGTATTGCATGGTTCCTCCGTTGGAATCTGGGGATATTTTTTTGACAGTCTGTCAACGACCGTCAAGGACGATTTCTGCATGAAATTTAGAGCTTTTCCTGGTGAATTTTTACGCTGAATTCTTTCTTGAGTTCTTCAATGTAAACCTTGAAGGCTTCCTGCTGTTTTTGCGGCAGCAGGTGGCCTTTAATCTGCTCCTTCACCTCTTCGAGTTTGCGGTTACCGGCGGGCTGACGTTCATCAACCCTGATGATATGGTAACCGAACTGAGTTTTTACCGGACCAACGATTTTGCCGATTTCGGCAGTTTTGCATGCGGCATCGAATTCAGGTACCATCTGGCCTTCACCGAAGGAACCAAGATCGCCACCTTCTTTGCCTGACGGACAGGTTGATTTTTCACGGGCAAGATCAGAAAATTTGGCGGGTTCTTTTTCGAGAGTCGCCAGCAACTCTTTGGCTTCAGCCTCTTCCTTGACCAGAATGTGATGTGCTTTCATCTGGGCTGGAACAGCAAACTGGGCAAGATTTTTCTGGTAGAAGTCTTCGATATCCTTGTCTTCGATCTTTATAGCATCGAGTTTGTCGGAAAGAAGTTTGTGAATCATGGTGCGGCGCGCCACATCCTTGATTACGTCAGGGTATTTTTCTGAGAGGGCCGCGAAATTCTTTTCTGCACTTGCTGCTGCAAGATAACGGGCTGAGAATCTTTCGAGGAAGTCATTCAGACCTTCGCCGCCGAGAATCTGAGGGCGGATGAAAGCCGGAATCTGCTGCAGTTCTTCATCAAGTTCAGAGACCCTGACTTCTTTGCCGGCAATCTTGAAAAGAACCGCGTTCTTTTCTTCATCTGAAAGAGCTTCTTTGCGCAGAGTTTCGGCAGCCGCCTGATTAATTTCAAAACCCATTTCTTTTTTGAGCTTTTCAATTTCTTCTTTATAGGCAGTCTGCTGCTTCTGATTGGTCACATCACGGCGAATCTGGGCAGACACGGCATCAAAAGCCTTAACGCCGCCCTCTTTCTTTTCGCTGTATTTAACCAGGATGTGAAGATCTTCATCTATTTTGATCGGAGCAGAAACTTCGTCGGCCTTGAGAGCCTTGAGAGTGTTAACAATCTCGGGTTCGAGCTGAGCTTCACTGACGAAGCCCTTGTCGCCACCGTTATCTTTGGCATCATCTTTTGAATTGGCTTTTGCCAGTTCAACAAAAGACTTGCCGCCTTCAATTTCCTTCTTCAGTTCTGCAGCTTTGGTGGCTGTGTCTACTGATATCTGGAAAAGGTGATACTGTACCGGGTCAACGAAGCTGTCTTTGTTCTTTTCGTAATGCTCTTTAACTTCTTCTTCTTTAACTTCAACAGCTTTAACAGCCTGGTTCATGCTTTCGGCAGCCAGTCTGAAAGAAGCCATTTCCTTGAAGTTCTTTTCGTATTCTTCACCCTTATTAAGACCGAGCTGTTCGGCTTTTTTCTGAAGCACATTGACTTCAACCATCTGGTTCAGGAATTCCTGGCGGCCATCTGGAGTGGCAAATCTGGCAACAGTCTGGGGGTTAGAATTGTCGATTACAGTCTGCAGTTCTTTATCATAGTTACTGCGGGTAACCTTGTCGGTGCCGACTTCAGCCAGAACATCTTCGGGGCTGCCCTGAACCGCAGCCACAGGTGTTTCCTGGGCAAAGCAGGGGGCGACGAACGACGCCAGAACGAAGAGAAAAATTATCAAAGCGCCTGAGCGCTGATGTTTCAGATGCATAATGCCTCCGCTGTGATTTTAGTGCGGTAAAATTATAACATCCGCAACAGGCAAATTCAATTAAACTGTCGGGCAATTTTATCGAAAAAAAACCGCCGGTCAGATTCGACTGACCGGCGGCTTTTAATACGCCTTGAATGACTTTTACATCACTCTCACAAATACCAGTGCGTCAAGAAGCAGGGTGGCATTACCACCTGCACCGGCACTTATTGCTGTCAGATCTATGTCGATCCCTGACAGGCCAGCGTTAACCTGAATCTGTCCAAGCGCCAGCGAAGTTCGGCCTTTGTTTACAGAAGAGTATGCGCTGATATCCTTCTCAAGCAGGGTGCTGCTGAGAATACCATTTTCACGGATCGATACACGCCAGTTACCACTGGTGGTATGCGGAAAATAGTAGGCATAAACATTGTAGCGATAAGCACCACTGCTGGGGGCCGGCAATCGAAAATAGTCAGAAGAAAAGAGAGTTCCGGCGCCATATCTGTATTGATCGCCACTACCGGGCACACCTACGGTAGATGGAACCAGAAGCGCAACCCCGGCACCTGAATAATAGTCGATCTTCGGATACAGGTTGGAAGTGTAAGCAAGATAGATATGAGTCAGGTTGTCATTTGCCACATCGTCGAATTCCCAGTTCGGGTTTTCGCCTTCAAGAATAGCAACATTCATGCCGCCAGGATAAGCTTTGACATAGGGGCTGAGTTCGCTCTCTTTGCCAGATGAACTTACCGCAGAAACCTTGAAGAAGTAAGGCACACCAAATTCGAGTTTGAGGCCCTTTTTATCAGGATTCTGGTTATAAGAACTCGGATAGGCATTGATTACATAAGGTGAAGCTTCTGTCCACTGCGGCTGACCAGTCAGCATTTTAGTGTAGCCACCGTCGGCGACGGTTGAGAAATACACATTATAGCTGACCGCGTTGCGGCTTGAATCCCATGCGAGTTTGATGCCAGACTCGGTAGCGCTTGAAGACCAGCCCTTGACATTGGCAGGTACGGCTGGAATATCAGCATCTGAAGCCTGAGTGGTGATCGAGCTCAATTTACTGATGTTACCGTTGCGATCGACGACTCTGACAGCAAACAGATTGTATGAAGTGCCGTTGATATCTTTGAAGCTCTGAGTCAGGTTGGCAGTGCCATTGTCTTCAACGATACCGATCAGCGAGAACAGACCATCATTTGAATTGGCTCGGAAAATCAGATAACTGTCGAGATCGAGGGTCGGGTTCTGGCCCTGGAAAATGTTCGAACCGTCTTCATTAACCGTCGGCTTGCTCCAGCTGATAACCGGGTCAACATCGTTGCTGACAGAAAGGTTATAGGGAGAAGTCGGAATTGTGTCATCGCCAGATTTGAGAGTAACCTGGACGGGATCAGAGTTTTCGCTCTCAGTATAGTTATCGTTGAACGAACGCACAATGTAAGTATACTGTTCGGCAGATGATTTGCTGATCGAAGTATCAACGAAACCCGGTGTATCCTGGGGCACTGAAGAAACCCAGGTAACGCCACCTGCACTGGTGCTGAGGCCGCGATATATGTTGTATCCCTTAATGTGGCTTGAAGTTACTTTGTCCCAGGCGACGTAAACTGCTTCGGTAGAAGCTCTTGCCTTGATATTTACAACTCTGGGGGGTCTTTCTTCAGTCGGCAGACCGGCGCGCACCTGAATTGCGTTGGTACGTGAAAGGTCTGATTCCTTACCCTGGGTATCGAAGGCAGAAATCTTGTAGAAATAGTATTGATCATTCACAAGACCATTCTGCTGATCGTTGTCGAGGTAAGAGGGGGCCGGCTGGGTGCCAATGGTGGCAATAAGGGTGAACGGGCCGCCTGAGCTGGCAGAACGGTAGACTTTATAGCCAACCAGATCTGCCTCGGTATTCGCTGACCAGTTGATAAGACAGGCTCTCTCACGACCGACCGCAGTGATATTCTGCGGAATATTCGGAGCTTCGTAGTCTGTCAGACCGGGGTCTTTCTTGGTTCCAGTAGTACAGCCGAACAGAGTGAAAATCATGAGCAGCAAGGCAACTGCCATGAAACTTCGCCCGGCTTTTCTGGGCACAACCTTTTTCCACATAAGGTTTATCTCCTTTTCAGAGTAACTTGACAATATTCATCTAAACCATCGTCAAAGGTGCAGAAACTTATTAGCTTTAAAAGAAAATTCATCTGCTACGCCTGACAATAAAAGAAAACATGCTGCCATTTCGCTGGCGTTGCCGCCTGAAAGAAAAAAAAGGCCTTTCGCTGCAGTAGGTGCAGTGATCAAAATCACTAATTCCGGCCTCTGAAACGCCTGCCTGCAGTAGCTGCCAGCGATTAAGGCCGCGCAGATCGAGATGCCATTTCCCCATCTTTTTAAAAAATCGCTGCCAGGCAGGATCGGCTTCGACAAATTGCTGATAAACCTCGTCGCCCATCTCAAGGCAGCACTGACCGATACATGGCCCGATCAGAGCCTTTAAACCCGCAGGCGCGACCTGAAGCATTTCTGCAAACTGCTCAACCGCGCGGGCAACGATATTCATACAGGCACTGCGCCAGCCGGCATGAACCGCCGCAACCGCCTGGTCGCACCAGATAAGAACCGGCAGACAGTCTGCCGAAAAAACGCCGATTGGCCGATCAGTCAAGCCGGTAATCAGCCCATCAGTTTTTTCGGTCAAAAAAAACGGCGTATTCTCAGTAACCTGAAAAACCCGATCCTGATGTACCTGATTTCCGTATGTCGGCCAGTTCATGGCATTTGCGCTGACAGCCGGCAGGCTTTTCCAGATTTCTGCAACCTGCTCTGAAGACATGTTATAAAAGGACAGGTCTCCATCAGAGGCTTCTGAAAAGGCGGCAATTATCTTCTGATCTTCAAAAATCTTCATTGCATCAATATTCTGGCGACAGCGAAGCAATCATTTTCTCTGCCAGTTCGTCGACCGCATCGCGCCGGCTCGAAACTTCCTTCACCATTTTGAGGGTGCGAAGCGCATCGTCGGGGCGGCCTTTTCTTGCATAGAGCGAAGCAAGCACAACGTATGCTTCCTTGAGGGTTCGATCAAGGGCAATCGCCTTTTTGCTCTTTTCGTAAGCGTCCTGATAACGACCCTGATTGTAGCAGAGCAGAGCGATATCCTTGTAGGCTTCAGCATTTTCAGGATTCAGACTCAAAGCTTTGCTGAATTCAGCCTCAGCCAGTGAATACTGCCCCGATCTGAAGAAGTCCTTACCCATATCCATGTGCGTCTGAGCCTTCATTGTGCTCTTCTCTTCCATCTGCTTGCGGGCGCGCAGCAGCAGATTGCGGGCCTGTCTCGAAACCATTGTAGTTTCGGGGGCATTGTTAATGATGTAGTTCAGCTCGGCGGCAGCCTCAGAGACAAGACCGCGATCAAGATAAGATTTGCTGAGAGAATATTTTCTCTCGAGCTCGCGTTCCTGGTTAACCGAGATTTCACGCGGCGCAGCCGACATTCTTACCGAAGAGGCAGAGTATGAAGAGGCAACCGTATTTGTGTCACGCTGATTTCTTGCGGCAATATTTGCCCGGCTGAACGGATCAGCCTCTATTGATGTGGCTGCAGACATGGAAGGTGCTACCGGCATCGGTGCCATAGCGGTCGCGGAATCGAAAACCGCAACCGGCTGCTCAACAGCACTGACTGGTGTAAAGCTCGTATTTGTTTCTACCGGTGCCGCAGCGACATTGTAGGCTGAGCCAAGTGAGCCCGATTTACCCTTGCGATTCAAAAAATCCTGCAGTTTGGAACTACCCTGCATTTTTTTGACATTGCTGAAATAGAAACGCTTGGTCTCAGTTGTCAGACTTTTAACCTTCTTTTCCAGATGTTTCTTGATCGGGTCTGAATCTGGAGCCTTGGCCAGGGCCTGACGATAAACATGCA
>JAKQKW010000026.1 GCA_029560455.1 Candidatus Rifleibacteriota bacterium | reverse complement strand
TATCATCAGATGAAGTCAAAAGAATAATTACCGAGGTTGTCAGATGAACAGCGGCCACCCAGAATCAGAAAACTCGATACGCGCGATCATCGCTCAGATAAAGACCTATCTTGACTCCGCCGAAATACGGTATCACGACATCGCCGATGATGCGATCGAGCTGTATATGCAGGGTCATAATCTGACCATGCACGTGGTCATCTATGTACACAACAACCACCTGATATTCCGCATCCCAGGATTCATCAGAAACATCGATATGCTCAGATCAGATATCATGCAGTTTCTCATGCAGGTAATGAATGACATACTCGATATCAGATTCGAGATTGGCAAAGACGGCAAGAGCCTTTCGGCCTGCTGCCAGCATATTCTCGAAGATGCCATGATGACTCGGCGACAGTTCGATCTCGCTTTCATGGTGCTGATTCACATCGTCGATGATACCTACCCGCATCTGATGAAGCTGATTTACCGCAGCGACGCCGCACCGGCCGAAAATCAGGTGACCACTGACGATTTTGCTGAAGAGCCCGAACAAGTCGGCAGCGATGGCGACGAAAGCGACGAAAACGAAGATTTTGTACCGATAAAAGACGGCGAAAACCGCAAGATAAACTGAAAAGAGAAAAGGAGCTGCAAAGATGACAGCACGCCATATCAAAACGACAAAACACCTCGTCACAGTAATGTTTCTTCTCTGCAGCTGTATTTTGCCGGCCGCAACGCTGCAGGTGCCTGAATGGTTCAGACTCTCTGCCAAACTTGACCGGGCTCCCGAACTCAACCGGAGTATCGAGTTGCAGGCTGAACTTCAGGCAGTAATCGGCAATCTGAGCGACGTTCAGATCAGACTGATCCTGCCGGACAGCTGGAAAGCGGAACCTGAGTCGTTGCAGGTCGCCATGATTAAAGCCGGGTCACAGCACAAAGCTGTTTTCAAGGTGACTCCCGGCAGCTATTTATCGCAGGGCTCGATTGTTGTCGAAGCTGCATTTATCGTGCCAAAAAGTGAGTTGATCAGCTACTTCAAACGCGAAATGCCTGAAAATGCCGGAGATCTGAGCGAAACCGTGCAGCGCTGGCCAGACCAGACCAAACGCTATGCCGATATTTCGTTCGCGCTGACGCCAGAAGAAACTTTTTACCCGGTAGCAGACGATATGTGGCTGAGTTACGACGACAGAATCATAGCTCAGGATGGTTTCCGCGGCCCGGCTTATTACGAAGATCCGCTGATTTCGGCACATCAGGCACAAACCGATGTCGAAATGTTCGGTAAACTGGAAGGATATATCAAATCTGACCCCGATCTGCTCAAAACCATGCAGGAATCAGGTATAGATATCAATCGCAAGCGTTATGACCAGCTCAACGGACTCTATGTACTGGCGGTCAAGGCTTATCAGGAAAACAGCCTCGATATCGCCAGCAGTTTTATCGAGCAGTTCGAATCGGCCATAAGTTCTGAAAAGGCGACGGCCTACGAAAATCTGCGAATCGCTGCCGGCAACATCAAGGCCCTGGTTTTCTGGGGCAAAGGCCAGCGCCGCCTGGCAGAAGAGGCCTTCAAAAAAACCTTTTACAGCAATCGCAAGCACCCGCTGCAGCGTTACATACTGCGCAACATCGGCCTGCTCATGCTTGCCGGCAAAGATACCGCCACTGCTGGCGAAATGTTCAGACTGGCGGGTGGCTTCAAAGAAGGTTATACCCTGCTCGAAAAGGAAAGCGAACTCCTTGGCAAGAACAGATAAATGGACGCGGTAAATGAACTGTTCAACGACCTGAAGTCTCCTGATCCTGTGATCAGGTTCTCGGTTCTTTCAAGAATCGAGGATATGGACTGGTCGGAAGAACATCGAGAGGCTCTGCGCGAAATCTTTGCCGGCGAACAGGAGCCCGGCATCCGTTTTCACATGCAGAAGGTTCTGGCACGGCTCGACAGCGGCGACAAGAACCGCGGCACCCTCGAAGCCATCGAAGAACAGCTGAAAAATCCGCAGCGCGACGAAATCAGCCTTGCCTTGATGCTTGAATCAGTCAAACGCAATGAGGCCGCTGCTGTTGCCGTCAGCCTGCGGCGCGCCGAATGGCCGCATTTTTCGCAGCAACTGCTGCCCTCAGTACTGAAATTTTTCAAAAAATATGGTTCAGCCGAAGACACCCCGGCTATCGAAAAATTGTGCCGGCATCATGATCCGCGCGTGCTCAGCGCTGCGATCGAAGCTCTCGAAAAACACAACCCCGACCGCCTCAAGGATCTGATCGTTCCGCTGCTCATCAACAGCAATTTTGGCATAAGATCGCGGGCGGTTCGCCTCTTGCATCGCTGGGACCCCTCAGAAGCACTTCGCCACTTCGAGTCGATGCTGTTTTCGAATCTCGAAACCGAAAAGCATGCAGCGCTTTACCAGGCGTTCTTTTTTCCTTTCAAACAGATCGAAACTCTCATGCTGCGATACATAAGCGTTGAGAGCGACCCTGAAATGATCAAAAAAGCCGGACTGATTTTCATGACCAACCCAGAGCGTCACATGCCGGCCAGATTGCTTGAGGTTCGCCAGGCCTGCGTCGGCATCAAGCAAAAACTTGTCGATGTGATTCTGAAAGGTGTTCTGCAATCGCTGTATCAGGCAAAAATAGTCAATGCCGCGCCAGACCAGATGCTGCAGGTGCTCGAAACGCATTTCAAGGAAAAGCGCATCAGGCTTTTCATTGAACACCATGGCAACGCGCTGAAATCGCCTGAGGCCGAGATCCGTCTGCAGTCAGCGATAAAGCTCAGCGAACTGGCAAGACGTGGAATCGATGAAGCCCGACAGGTTGTCGAAGCCTATCTGCCGCGCGAACGTGATCTTAACAACATCAGAAAAGTCAGATATTTTCTGGAAACCGGGCAGCTCGAGATGCAAAAGAGCCAGGCGCCAGTCCGGACAACCCGGCCAGAACCATCAGCAGAGCCAACGGCGGCCAGCAAAGCAGCAAAACCGGCCCCGGCCACCCCGGCTGTATCTGTCACCACAAAGGAAGAAAAGCCTCAGGAAAAGCCGGTGGAAAAGCGGCCACTCCAGGAGTATACAGCTCAGGAGCGACAAAACCTTATTGCTGCCATCAATGCCGAGAATTGCGAAAAGTATATGGCCGTCATCAGACCGTTTTTCAGAGATCTCGACGTAAGTGAGCAGATCGCTGTGATCAAACGTATCGAAAGATTCGGTGGCCCGGCTGATTCTGAGCTTCTCATCGGCTGCCTGCAGAGTGACGATCAGAACATTCTTGAGTCGACTATCGAAGCGCTCAGCGCAATAAACCCTGAAGCCCTGCACCCATACCTGCCGCAATTGATCAAACATCGCTACGATGAGGTAAAGCTGGCTGCCATCAAAGTCTTTTCTTTATTCGACAAGAAACAGGCAATTTCGCTCGTCGAAAAAATGCTGTCTTCTATCAAACCGGCTCAGCGACAGACCGCAATCTTCTGTCTCGGCAGTTTCGACTATCACTCGGTCAGCCAGATTCTTATCAGTGCTTTCAAAAGCGAGAATGACAGCGAAAACCTGCAGCAGATCAGCTCGATTCTTCGCTCAAATGCTGATGAAGATACTTTTTTCAGAGTTTACGTTGATTACAAAGCATGTAAATCGTCGAAAAAAGACGAATACGAAAACCTGTGCCGGGAGCTCGCCATCAGAATAATAGACACAGAGCCTGGCCATACAGTTGAAGCGCTCTTTGCCGCCGGCGAAGAGCTGGTAGCCGAAGAAGAACGCAAAAAAACCGAACGCGCCGCTTATAAACTCGAAAAGATCCAGAAAATCAGAGAAACCGCCGACAAAAACGTGATTTTTGATGCGTCGCTGGTGCGATTCACCGTTATTGCCTATGCCATCGGCGCCGTTCTGACAGTTCTCATCTGGTTTCTCTTCCTCGCCCCGGGGCCACCGGTATCACCTGATGCCGCGCTCAAGTCGGCGAGCGTTCGCAAAGTTTTCGAAACAATCACCATAAAAGGGCGCGTGGTGATTTCTGATGCAGACAAACGCACGGTTGCGGTCGAAACCGAACCTGGCAAACTATACAAACTGCAGCTGCCCGAGTCATATGGTACCGTGCCCAAACCCGGCGCCAGCTTTCAGGCTCAGGTCAAAGCCGAAAAGGGCAGCAGCGGCGAAATTCCCGCCGAATTTCTGACCGCATTCTGAATTTCCGGGCCCCCATTTTGCATTGACTTGCCGGCAAAATAGCTATATATTTTGGCAATGAGCAATTTTACAATCAGTACAGATAACAGCAACGATATTTTTATCGTGCGTTCCAGCGGCTATCTTGATGAAAACGGCGGTGCAGCAGTATTCGAAGCCGTTCAGAAAAATCTGCCGTCTGAATGCCACAAGGTCATTCTCAACCTCAAAGACTCACCGGTTATCAACTCGCAGGGCATTGCCCAGCTCATCGAACTCAGCGAGATAATCGTCGATGACAAGGGCGGAGAACTGGCTTTTGTCGGGCTCAGTGACCTGACCTATGGAGTTTTTAAAATGGTCGGGCTGCTTCAGATGGGCAACCCCTTCGAAAGCGAAGCAGAAGCGATCGAGGCAATGCGCCAGTAAAAATAGACGAAACATTTAAAATCAGATATATTTAGTATATAGGTACACAAAAAGACAAGGAGGTCTTAACTGTGGTTATCAAGGCAACAAATTCTGAAAGGCTGCACAGCAGCCTGATAAAAAGTGAAGAGGCCAGAAACAAGACTCTGAACCGGCTGGCAACCGGCAAAAAAATCAACAGCGCCAGCGACGACCCGGCCGGGCTCGCCATGGTAATGAGTCTCGAATCGCAGACGCGAGGTCTGCTGATGGGCATCAACAACCGTCAGGACGAAATTTCCCTGCTGCAGACCGCTGAAGGTGCTTTGAGCTCGACCGGCGACATTCTGCAACGCATGAACGAATTATCGGTGCAGGCCGCGAACGGAACGCTGACCAGCGAAGACCGTGGCAACATTCAGCGCGAAATCGACCAGCTGGCACAGCAGATCGACCAGACTGCCAACAACACCGTCTACAACGATAAAAAGCTGCTCGACGGCAGTTTCAGCATCGAACTGCAGGGCGGCGAAACCATGTCACTGCCGGCCGCCACCGCCAACGCACTCGGAGTAAGCGCACTGAATCTGAGCTCCGGTGCCGACCAGGCAATCGGGCAGGTCAATCAGGCGATCAGCAGTGTTTCGACGCAGCGCGGCACGATCGGCGCCGCCATCAACGGTATAGGCTCGCAGATAGCGGCATTGCAGAATGAGTTCATCAACACAACTGCGTCGCAGTCTCGCATCGAAGATGCAGATATTGCGGCCGAACTGATCAACATGAACCTTAACGCCCTGCAATCGAAGGCAGCGATAAAGGCTTTCAAAATGCAGGACGAAAACCGGGCGACCGTTCTCAAACTGATCGACGGCTGAAAATTTATAGCAGCAGCTTACAGCGATAGGGGCTTGAATTCAGGCTGAAACTTGAGCGGGCGGCTCTCGATTGCCGTTTTTACCTGCTCGATGGTTTTGCCAAGACCCATGGCCGAGAAACTGCCGTCTTTTTCAATGGGCCAGCTGCCCTGTGGTGAGTTGAACACTTCGTAGTTACCATCGACACTGCGCAAAAACAGCAGATAGCTTCTGCCTTCAACAAACTCGACGCTGTCTTCGATGCCGCGCCAGGTTTTGATTCTGATTTTTTCACCGGCCGCAATGCCCCCTTTGAGGCATTCTTTAATTTCAAAAAGGTTGGCCACAACCTCTACTCCATCGGCCTGTTTTTCAACGGCGCGAACGCCGGCGATTTTACCGGAAACCACCAGGTCTGCACCGTGCGCGAGCTGTTCAAGACTCAAAGTTTCGATCATGGCGTATCCTCCAATGCTCAACATTACCAGAGCCAGTGTCAGAGCGAGATTTTTCATATATTCCTCCATCTGCGGGCGTCAGATTTACCTGGACATTGTAACAGTTTTTCGTAATGGGTAAAAGCGTTGACAATCATGCCCGGGGTTGAGATTATTTAATTATGCAGATAGCCTCGACCGTATCGTCAAATATAACAGCCCGCAATGGTTTCGCGATAATGTTTGCTGTCATCATCGGCACCGTTATGCTCATTCTGGCGGTTTCGCTGTATTCGTTCGTCGGGCATCAGCATACCGGTATTCAGAGCATAGTTAACGGCGAAATCGCTCACTTTCTTGCTGAAGCCGGCATTAACAGCAGTATCGGCTCGGTGCGCGAAGCGATCGGCAAAGTCATGTCAGGCACTTCCGGCAACCAGCAGCTCAACCAGCTGCTGCTCAACCCCGGCGAACTCGAAGACATCTGCATCAACGACATGCTCGACGCCAGCTGGAACCGCGATCTCGAAGAGTTCGCCCGCGAAATGGACAAAGACGCCTCGATCAAGGTCGATGTCTGGCTGAGAGATTTCAGTATCTGCGAAACCGCGCCGACCAGCTGGGCTGACCCGGCTGCCAAAGACGGTTATCTGGTCATCGAATCGACCGGCACTTTCAAGAACAGCAGCCGGGTAATTCTGGTCAAACGCAAGGTCAGGGTGGGAAGCACAATTCCGGCCTGGATGGGCAAATTCAGTCTGTTCGTCAATGATGCTGCGCGCGCCGGCGAAGGTGGCTTCAATATTATCCGCAACGACTACCGCGGTATGATAACCGACGGGCCGAAGCCGCTGATCACCTACAATCACGCAACTCCCGATGCTCCTTTCGAAGCCGGGAATATGGGCGATATTCTGCGCGAGGAGGCTGAGAAAGATATCTGGCAGCGGCGCGGCTGGATCTGGATGGGTGGCCGGCGAAGCCGTCTCAATCTTTGTTCCGGCGCCGGCGATCTCGGCGAAATTTTTCATTTTTACGATGTCAGCAACCCCAACATTTTTTCGCCGGTCAAGTTTTCGACGCCGGCTGATGCTCTGCCCGATTCTTTTTCTTCATCGCTGTCGATACCGTGGGACAAGAGCTCTTCATCTGTGCGTCAGGTCAGTTACCGGTTTGGGCACAGTTTTGTGCTTGACGGCTTTCATGACCGCAGCAACCGCAAGGAAACCGATGCAATGTATGAAGGAAACATTCTGTCGACCGGCGAAAAGAATGCATACTCGTCGAAATCTTCGATTCTGCATCTGTTCGGTGATGCGCGCAAGGGCTACCAGTCTCGCACCCGTGTATTCGGCAACGTTCACATCGCCTTTCCACGTTATGCCAGCCTTGAAGTCAAACCAGAAGAACCCGATGTCGAGGCGCTGTTCACTTCTGTCAGTCCGCCACCTCTGTATCTGCTGCCATCGGTCTCTGAAAACGCCTGGAACAATTCGATCATGATTCAGGATATCATGGGCCGCCAGGTCGGCGGGCCACTGCTGCAGTCTGGCATGCTTTGCGACAGTTATGCTGATTACGCGCTTTTGATGAGCAGGATCAGTGAACTGCCCTATGCCGAGTCTTACAACAGCATGCAGGATGTCTACAGCAACAAGGCCGGTCGGGTTTTTCCCTCGGATGCAGGCATTCTGGCCATGGATAACGGACTCAACCTCGAAATTTCGCGCGACCAGCACATGTTTTTCAAAGGCCGGCCGACGGGACAGTCTTTGTTACAGGTCATCGAAAACCGCACACAGATTGAAATCGACTCGATCAACGATTTCTGGAAGCGGTTTCTTAACGACCGCGGCGAACTCGAACTCAACGCCATCGTCAGCATAAAAAATTCGCGCCAGCTCGATATGCAGATTCCGGCGGCTGGCAAGCCGCAGCCGATGGTAGTCAAAGGTGGTGGCATGATAATACTGCAGCAGGGCAATCTGGTTCTGCGCGGAATCAGCTGCATATCGCCGGCCGAGGCTCTGACCCTGGTTCTCGCCGGTACCGGCTCGGTAAGTTTTTCTTCGACCCAGCCCAATCACGTAAATGTCGTAGCCCCGAACGCAGAACTTGGCTACGGCTCTAAGTTCGACATGTACGGTTCGCTGTGCGTCGGTTCGATATACGCCGACCACCGCTTTCAGGGTGGCACTGTCCGCTTCAGACCCGGCCAGGACCCGACGACTACCGGTTACAATCGTTATTACAAAGTATTCATCGATCCCAAGGATTCATTCTGGAATGAATAATAGCACGCGCCGCGGCCTCTCGATGCTCGAAATCGTCTTTTCAGCCGGCATACTCGCCCTGATCATGCTGCCGGTATTCATGACGTTTTCGACCGGTAACCGAAACATTCAGCTGACCGACGCCGAATTCAGGGCGCACACAGCCGCGATCGAGCTTATGGAGCAGATCATCTCTCTGCCATTCGGGCAGATCAAAAGCGGCGAATATGAAAGCGATGTCATTGTCGATGGCGGTCAATTTGCTGATGGCCCGGTTCTGTTCAAGTTCTCGCCGGCAGAAGATCTCTGGCGTTCGATGAAAGTCGAAGATATTCGACGCGATGGCAAAACATTGTTCAAGAAAGTTACCGTGACGATAAAGTATGTCGCTGCTCCTGGCTCAGACCGTATTCGCGAATTTTTCATGAAAACGCTGGTGGCTAATGAGAATCTGTAAAAACAGACAGGCCTTTACCCTGGTCGAGATCCTCGTGGTCTGCGGCATAGTTTCAGTATTCATGGGAACCGCCATTATGCTGTTCACCAATTTTCGCCGTGGGTTCAGCCGCAGCGAAGGAACGGCAGTGCTGATGCAGGATGGAGCACTGTTTCTGGCGCGCCTGCGCACCGATCTGAACAGCGCCGTCATCGCGCCAGATTCATCTGTCAGTAATCCGGCTCAGCTCAGTGCGACTTCCGACCAGCTGAGCTTCATGGTTTACAGCAGTCGCGAAGCCAGGGCTTTACCGGTTGTTTATCGTTACCAGGCATCTGAAAGTGGCGGCAGCATTTTCCGGCGTGAAGGCGGTGACAGTGAACGGGAACTGATCAAAAACCGCGTTGCCTCGCTGACCTGGCAGACCGATCTCGAGCGCTTCATCGAACCAGAAGGCACCAGTTCAGGCACCTTAAGAATCAGCATCGGCCTTGACCTCAAACTTAAAATGCGCAGTGGCGACGAAAAACCTTTTGCCCTGAAAACCTTTATTTTCCCGGCTCGCCTCAACCGCCAGCTCAATTCCCCCTGACCCCATATCGTTTTTTTGCAACAAATTGTTATAAAATTTCGTATAATTATACAGGTGAATGTACAGGGGGAGGTATTCTATGACTCAGAAATGGCTGCTACTGGTAAGCATGCTGATTTTCATCGCTTTTGCTCCGGTTTACGGGCAAAGCGGCAGTTATCTCGACAGTATTTACAGTGCTGACGACCGGGGCACCTCGGCAGTTGCCGATGAACCCGAAGCACGCTACGTGAACGGCGACGACAACACTCCTCCGAAAGTCGTAGATGTACCTGACCCGACTGGCGACCCGGCGCAACAGAAGGCGCTCGAACGCCTGCAGAGCATTATCAACCAGCTCATGCGTATCATTGGCGGCAAAATGTGCGGCGCCAGAGTTGTCGTAGTAGTGATTCCCTGCGAAAAAATCGTGCCGAAGCCCAAACCGCCGGTAACTGGCACCTCAACTTCGACCAGCACCTCGACATCCACCAGCACTGCAACCCGAACCTCTACCGGTACTGCAACTTCTACCTCCACCAGTACCGCAACCCGAACATCCACCGGCACTTCAACTGCAACCTCAACCGGCACGCGAACATCTACCGGCACCGCTACTTCCACCAGCACACGAACCTCTACCAGCACTGCCACAGCAACAGCTACCAGCACGGGAACCAGCACCGCCACGGGCAAAGAGGGTGTTCGCGCCGCGATCAAGCAGAAATACGGCATAGATGCAGTAGACGGTCAAAACCAGACCTGGAGCGAAAATCAGCTGCGAGCTGCCGACGAAGCTCTCGCCTCTCTGCCGCCATTCTTCAGAAAATGCACCGATGTCGTCTACCGCGACGGCCCCCCTTACGACCCGAGAATACCACCCAGCGCCGCTGCTTACGTTATCGTTCCGCAGCGCAAGATTCACATGCTCGACCTCAGTGCCCAGATGACACAGGGCGCCTATAATTCGCTGGTAGCCGCCTACGGCCGCGCCCCGACTACCGAAGAACAGATGGCTTATCTCAAGCATAACTTCAAGCGCACTCTGGTTCACGAAATGACTCACTGTTTCCAGAATACCTATCCGCAGGTCATGCAGACCTGGAGCCAGAAGTTCTGGCCGGGCGGCCGCCTCGCCGGCCAGTGCCCGACCGGTTATGGCCGAACTCAGCCGGTAGAAGACATGGCTGAATCAGTAGCTACCTACTGGTCAGGCGGCTCGATCAGAAACGGTGTCTTTGTATCGAGGAGCGGCACCACCATGGATCTCGAGCGCTACAACTTCATCAAAAAGTACATCATGGATGGCAAAGAATACCTGAACTGAAAGGAACAAGCCGATGAACAAACTAGCAGTAGTAATGGCGGTTCTTCTGGCTCTTTCGGTTCCGGCATGGAGCCAGTCCGAAAGCTACCTCGACGCAGTATACCAGGTCTACGACAACGCCAGCGACACCGACCCGCTCGAAACCCTTAAAAACAGCATTCGCGACCAGTTCGACATCGAGATTGCCGATGACCCCGATGTCCATCGCTGGTCAGAAGACTGGCTCAACGCCGTAAAGGCAGTGCTGACCGCGCTGCCGGAAAAATTCCGTTCAGCCACCCGCATGATCTATCTCGAACCGAGCAATCTTGACTTTGAAGTCAAATACAACGGCTTCAACGAGCAGTATGGCATCGTACAGATGGGTCACGGATCAATGTTCCCGTCGTCGGTCTACACGAAGAAATTCAAGGCTACTTATAACCGCATGCCGACCAGCGCCGAAAAAGTGGCGCGCTTCAAATACATTCTGGCCCGCGGCATGGCCTACAGCTTTATCCAGGAAAACCCCGACGTCTTCAAGGCATATGGCAAAACCGTGACTTATGGCGACTATTCAACCAAAGTATACGGCCCGGGCGCCGAAACCAACATGGTTGTACTGCCCGGCAAAACGCCGCTGATGATCGACCTAGCCTTCGCAATCGGCGAATACTGTGCGGCTCCTGCCAGCCTGCAGAGCAAATCACAAGCCCGTTATGATTTTGTAAAAAACAATGTAATGGGCGGCGCATCCGTCTCCGGCTGGGATTACAAGCCGGTCGACGACGCGGCTTCGAACACCACCGACCCCGGCAACGATCCGGGCAACAATGTCGAAACTCCGACTGCCAGCGGCGCCCCCGCAATACCAGATGGAGACTACATGCCGATCGTCACCGAAGTAGATGTGGGCACTGCCGCTGCCAGCCTGCCCACAGAATGGAAAACAGCACCCGATCTTCTCAAAAGCGCAATCGCTGAGCTTTTCGAAGTGCTGCCCAAGTTTTTCTCGACCTGCACCCAGGCTATTGCCTACATGCCGACAACCGATACCGAAACCGCCTTTTCGGCCGAAGGTTTCGTCTTCGTCACCCAGAACTCATGGTTCATGACATCGTTCGTCGAACTCGATGATGCCGCGCGCGGCAAGCGCTTCAAAGAGATTCTCATGCGCGAAATGGCCCTGCGCTTTCTCTATTATCACCCCGAAGTCACCCAGAAGTGGAAAGACACCTTCGACAAGAACCAGAGCAGTTACGACGCCTACATTGACATGCAACAGGCTGTCGTCGGCTACTTTGCCGCGCCGGCCTGGCTCAAGCAGGTCAATCAGGCACGCTATAACTTCATCAAAACCGAATTCATGAAAGGCAAAGAGTTTTAGCCTGCATTTGAGTGCAATCTTACAATACAACTGGCCATAGCAGAAGAATCACAGTACACTGACAGAAACACTGATAATTCTGCTATGGGGGCATGTTTCTGAAATCTCTGCTGAAACGCGTATCGACGCCTTGCCAGGGCTTCACCATTGTTGAAGTTCTTATCGCTCTGGGCATTTTTTCAATAGTGCTGGCCGGAGTGATTCAGGTTTATTCGGTGTTTTCGCGAAGATTGCCTGGGCTCACTCAGGAAGTATCACTACACCAGAGCCTCAGACTGGCTGATGCCCTGCTGGCGAACCGTATTGCCCGCGGCGCTGAAATAATTACTCCTGATCCGGTCAAAACATCAGAGGAAATGGTTTTTCGTGACACTGACAATGAATGGATCAAAGTCAGACTGCACAACGGCTTTCTGCGGTCATTCAGAGAGAACGGCACCCCCGAAATAGATATGGCCAAACAGGGGATCCGGCCAATAAATCTGCGCGACGTCGAGATGGTCGAGTTCACGGTGATGAGCCCGGCTTCAGTGATGATCAAACTTAAATTTGGCAGCGACAAGGATCGCGATTCCGGATTTGGTCTGGAAACGCATGATTCTGCCGGCAGCGTATTCCTGGTGAGGTTGAAAAATGCAAAAGCTGTCAGATATTAAGAGCGGCCTGAACCGCACTAATAAACGTGGAATGGCCCTGCCTGTCGTTCTCGTTCTATTTTCGACGCTTTCCATCGGAATCTTTTCGCTCTGGATCATAACCAATCAGGAGAGAGGCTCCAGCAAAAATTTCGTGGTCAACACCAAAGCAGCATTGCTGGCTGACGCAATTCACGTGTTTCTGACAGCACAGGCCTACAGTGCGCCATGGAGCGAGCGATTTTTCAAGGAAAAGCAGAGGTTCCCGCTTAGCAGTGCAGGCACCGGAACCTGGGCACGCAAACTGCAGGCCTCGATCGCCGAAATGTACAAAAGCGACCCCTGGCTGGCTGCAAACCTCGATTATCGCGGCGATATCAGCTCGACGGTAAAAGACGATCAGAAGATAATCATAATTTCGGTGATCATTGAAAATCGCAGAACAGGCGACATGATCTGCCGCCATAAATACTATGAAGTCTACAAACGCGATCTCATCGACACTATTGGCGAAGGAGTGTCATTGTTCGTCGATGAGACAGAAAGCAGCGACTCACCTTCAGAAGATCTGCCGCCAGAGTTGAGCCAGACATGAGTATCATTCGTTCAAAAAAGCCATCTATGCGGGCGCGCGTCGGTTTTACCATCATTGAAATGATTTTTGCCGTGGTTTTGCTGGCTTTTTTCATTTACTTCATTGCCAACAGCTTTGTATCAACCAAAAAGCAACATCACATGAACTCAGAATATCTGACCCGCGCATATATCGCAGATGTAGTCATCAAGCTGATAAAAGAGCGCATCGAGGTCAACCCGAACTTTCTCGCCGGCATCAACAATATCGGCAACAACAACAATCTCGACAAAAGCTCATGCCTGGTCAATCCGATCGCCGAAAACATCAACTTCAACCAGCTGCTTAACAAGCCTGATTACAAAGTTGCGCTTCGTGATATTCCGGTGATCAGTTATGCAGATGCTGATAAAGAGTCCGGTTTCTATTTCGGCATCATCGAATTCAAACCCGAGAACGACCTGTTCAGAGGCAGTGAAAGTGGCTTCAAGACATTTCTCAATGTCAATGAGCTGGAAAAGTATTCATACGATCTTAAGATAAGCAACGACTCTCAGGCAAATCCGGTCGGGCTCGTAAAAATCATAGAGGTGACCGTCAGGTATAATGGCCTCAACCAGCCCGACCCGAGCCCTTTCAAGCTGACAACCAAAATAGTTTGCCCGGTCAGCAGCATGTCATCAGCTACCTACGAGGAGATACAGAAGAATCTCTTCAAGGAAATTGCCAGCGATATTTACACCAGTATCGAAGCCGATCTGGCCAGAGGTGGTTTTTCATTGAGCGCTCTTGTTGCTGGCATCGAAAGAGACTGCAAGGCATCAACCTTCAGCACCATGAAAATAGTCGATCTCGGCATGCCCGAAAATGCTCCCGACCGTCCACGGGCCGAGGCCGCTTTCAAACAGATTCTCGTTTTGCATTGCGCGCTTGAGCTCTATCAGGAAGCGATCTCCGAGCTGAATTCAGAACTGGCACTGCTTGGCGATAAAGATGATGTTGTTTCTACGGTTAAGGTCATGGACAATTCGGTGCAGAAAGCACAGTGGGCTCTACAGGTTCTGGAAGTGACAGTTGATCCGATCGATGATATTCTTTTAGCGCTGAAGCCGGCCGGAATAGCTCCTCCCAGCCCTGATGCAATGTTCAATTATCAGGTTCCCATCATGGCAATGCGTTATCTGCTTTCTGCCTCGGAAAATGACCGCGACAGCACGCGGATCAGCCGCTTCGTTACCATTGCCGAAAGCCTGCCGCAGGAATATTCGCAAAGCATGCAGGAAGCATTTACCCGCGTTAACCGGCTTCTGCAGTCGAGTTACCGAAAACTCACACCCAGGCAGCTGCAGAAATACAGCAGGAGCATGCTGTCTTTCTATCAGCTTGCCAGCATCAACAGTTCCCGTCTCACGGTTTCAGGGCCGCGACGAACGGCAACCGAACTGGCACAGCAGGCCAGCTCGACTCTCAGCCTGCTGTACAGTTTCTATGGCGAGAACAACTATCTTGCCGGCGTCGAGTTCGTCGAATGCGAAAAACAGAAACTACAGCAATTCAACAGCATTTCTGCCACCAGACTTAAAGAAATGATCAAAAAGATTCAGAAGTTCAACAACCTGGGTGGTAAACTCAACCAGCTGAAAGCTGAATTGAGCAAAATCGATGCGGTCGCCAGGGGTGCGCAAAGCGTTAATCTTGTTTCGGCGCCTTATGATGTCAATATGGATGAGCTGTGTGATGTCTACTTAAAAAGAGGACGGCAGGCGGTGACCGAGTATCTTGAACGTTGCCGCCGGGAGTATGAGGCATCATTGCAAAATTAGTAAATACTGATTCATTGATGGATCAGCAATTCGAGGAGGAAAAGTTCGTGAAAAACAAAAATCTGTTGGTGGGTGTAATTGCCGGCGTGTTTCTGCTTGTAGCTCTGATCAGCTTCACCGGGTGTAGTACCGGCGCCGGCTCTTCTTCGATTCTGGCAAAAATCACTGACTTTACCGGCGAAGTGAAGGTCAATTCTGTTGCTGCAGTTAAAGATCAGCAGCTTAAAGAAAATGACAGCGTTGAAGTCGGCAAAGATTCAATGGCAACCATCAGTTATCTGCACGACAATTCAAAGGTAAATCTCTTTTACAGCGAAAAGAACAGCGCCAACAGCAGGCTGGTAATCAAACCGCTGAAAAATGACGGCAAGACCTTTGTCGTTAACCTGGTCAGCGGACTCATGACATTCTTCGTGCCGCCGGTCGAAAACCGCTCCAGCAACTTTGAAATCACCACCGATGAAGTAGTTGTATCGATTTACCAGACAATGGGACGCGTTGAAAACACAAAAGCCGAGATCTCGGTTGCACTGGTGCGCGGAAAAGTCGGCGTCAGCCTGGCAGATTCAAAGTTATCGGTCGAAGCCAACCAGCAATGGGTTTACAACAAAGAAACCAGGACTGCCCCAGAAATACGACCGTATGATCCGGCGAATGCCGATGACGACAAGCTCTATTCGCGCGACAAAGAGTCACTCAAAACTGACATAAATCTGGAAGGCAGACAGTAAGAAACCTGTGAGAAAAGTTCTATATCCTCTGCTGCAATCGCTTTTCGTGCTGTGCCTGCTCTACTTCTCAAATGCGAATAATTATCTGATGAATTATTCGTACGATATCCTCATCAACCTGAAAAACTTCGCAGCAAGATCTGATGATGTCGTTATAATTGGCATCGACAGCGATTCTTTCAACAAATATGACGTCAGCCGTTCCGGCGTGATTCCGCGAAGTGTCTATGCAGAACTTATCAACAGAACCGCCGATCTGCGACCGGCGGTTCTGGCTTTCGATGTAATATTTGAACGACGGCTCAGCAGCGAAGACGATGTTACTCTGATCGGCAGTCTCGCTTCCTATTCCGGTCCGATCGTCATGAGCTCTACATTTCAGACCTCGACTGAGTCTGACCGACAGGAAATTTACATCGAGCCCTGGAAAGAAATCGGCAATGACCAGCTGTCTCATGGCTATGTCAATATTTTCAGAGGTATCAGAGACGACACAGACTCAATACGAAGACGCTACCTGCCGTTCAAAAAACTAGGTAATGACACGATCTACTCTCTGCCGCTCGCCATAATGGAAAGACTCGGAAAAATAGAAGTAAACGGCGAAGGCAACGCGCTTTCCTTTTACCGGCAACCTGAAAACAGGCTGACGACAAAGTTGAAGCTGTATGAAGGCTACAGTTTCATAAATTATGTCGGCGATATCAATAACTTTTATGTCATTCCCTTTTCTGAATTCATTGAAGCAGGCGAGGCGCAGAGAAAAATCCACGAAAAGCTCATCGAAAAGAGAATCGTTCTGGTCGGTGTAATCGATCCGCTATACCGTGATTTTCAGGACATTCCAGCCCTGTCGTTCAGTCTGTTTCCAAAACGCAAACAGGAGTACGGTGTCGTCATTCTCGCCAATGTCATCGAAAATCTTCTCAACAACAAGGTCATCAGCGCGCCTTCTCCGGCCCTGGCGTTTTCCGGGATGCTGCTCGGCAATGTCGCATTTGCTGCAATAACCACGATGATCAGCCCGTT
>JAKQKW010000434.1 GCA_029560455.1 Candidatus Rifleibacteriota bacterium | reverse complement strand
TTCACCGATGGCGTTATTGAAGCAGTTGGCGGCAGCGGTGAACAGTATGGGTATGACCGTTTTATCAGCCTGTGCCAGGCATCATGGCACCAGGACCTTGAAACATTCTGGCAGAGAATCATTGCCGGTTACCGTAGCTGGGCTATCTGCCAGGATGACGACCTGACGTTTCTGCTTCTGCGTCTGGAGGCTGAAGATGCTCAATAAACCTCTTGTTCGCTGGTCGCTCATCAATGTTTCACTGGTAATGCTGCCGTTGCTGATCGTAATTACCGGGTTGTACTACGTGACCTCTCTGCAGCGCATCAACCGCTTAAGAACTTTTGAAACCGATGCTGCCGAAGTGCTCGAAAGCATGCGTTATTATGCGGCAACCGAAAAATACATCTGCACCAGTCTGGCGGCAGTGTTTGATGCAAATCAGGATCCGGCCGGACTCAAGGCGGCAGTCGAGAAATATGCGGCCGACCATGAACTCGAATTCAGATACTTCATCAACAACCCTGATGGAAGTATTCATTACAGCAATTTCCCACTGGACAAGGCCCGGAATGACTACCCTGCGGCTTTTGCGGTTCTCAACTCGGTGCGAACCAGAGCTTTCCGTTCAGAACGCGATATTCCTGAAGATGCCTACGATAATACCCGCAGAATTTACGGCCCGCACTTTTTTCCACGCTATTATCACCGCTGTTTTATCGGCAAGGATATCAGACTGCGCCGCGGTCATGCAGCTTCTGGCAAACCCCTGCTCTGGTTGAACATTTCTGAAAAAACCGGGCTTTCGGTATTTCTTCCTGCAGAGGTGCTTTATTCTTACTGCGGCGTGCGAAAATTCGTGAAGCAGACTGAGGGAAAGCTTATCAAGGGCTTTATCAGCAGCGGCGAAGTTCGTTGCCATGACGCTGCTCTCAGTCAGCAGATAAATGAAAAGGCGGTCAATCTTCAGAAGAGTCTTATTACAGTTGTCAGATTGCCTGATTATTACCTTTTCACCAACTTTATCGACTCGACAATGACGGTTTTTTGTGCCGTCGAAGCAGGCGAAATTGAAAAGCTTGAGTTTTCGCCGGTAATAATGGGCATTACTGCGCTGATGTTTTTTGGTCTGGTAGTTTTTGCGGTGCTCAGTTATCAGGTTATCGTCAGAGGCCGGATTCTGGCAATGAAACTGAAGCGCCAGCTGCTGATTCTTTTTATTGCTTCAAATGCTCTGCCCGGTTTCGTTCTCTATGCAATCGGCTCCGATTACCTGCAGCAATATCGCAGCGGTCTGCTGGCCGATGTTTACAATGATGGTATGGCCTACCTGCAGAGTATCGATGAGCTGTATAAAAACGAATTCACTGTCCAGAAAAGCCGTATTGAAAATTATCTGGTGGCCTTTCAGAAGAGTCTCAGAAAAAAAGGTGTCACAAAACGGGCAGTTCAGAGCTTTTTAAAAAAGCAGAATCCAAGAGCCTACGGTTTTTACCTGGTTGCCAGCAGTACCGGCATGGTTGCCGGCGACCGCGGAATTCTCAAGAATGAAAAAGTGCACGATGCTTTCAATTCACGCTTTGCCACAGACAAGGTGCGTATCAACACTATGCGGGCAATGTTCAAGGTTGGCACTTATGTTCTCGCCAGCCTCAACCGCCAGCCGATATCGAGCAAAGCCGGCGCCGAAGCTGAGCTTGTCAGTGAAACCCTGACACAGAGAGACCCTTCCGACCTGATTCGTATGTTTGCCGACAGTGGCACCTTTTCAGAATGGGGTATCGGTTCGAAGAAACATCCGACCTACGTTGGTCTTCTGCAGCTGTTCGACAAGGTCATTTACGATTACATGCTCCTTTATCTATGGGATTCAGACGATCTTGAAAGCGCTTTTATCACAAGGATTTTTCATAATCTGAACCGCAATGAGATTGGCCTGAGAGTTATGGCCACCGACGACCGTTTTGAATACGGTCTTCCAGAGATAATTCTCACCGACCCGACCTTGAAAAGTTTCGCTCTCAAGCTGCGCGACCGTGGGGTTGCCCGCCCTGAATACTGCCGGCTCGATAATGCAGACCATCTGCTGTTTGGTCATAAATGTGTCTCGATGAAGAATATCAGGCTTCTTGGCCTTTTTCCGATGAGTCGTATCGAAAATCAGGTTTCTGAAAAAAGAAAAATTCTTGGTCTGCTTGCCTTTGTCAGTCTGCTGGTATCGGTTTCACTTGGTCTGTTCGTGGCCGGCGGTATTCTCAAACCTCTTTCAGAGCTGCAGGCCGGAATTCTGGCTCTGCGTGAACGCAATTTTGCATGGCGGGTGCCTGATCTTGGAGGCGATGAATTTGGCCATCTGGCCAGTATCTTCAACGAAACCCTGATCGATCTCGAAGAGTTGCATGTTGCCTCCCAGGTTAAGGAAAAATTGCTGACAACCCTTGCTGATACGGAAATATTCGGCCAGGCAGCTTATTATTGCCATGCCGGGAGCCGCGAGGGCGAGTATTTTGATGTGAACGATGTTGATGAAACTTCCAGAGCGCTGCTTTTTGGACATGTTAATGAGCCCGGCGTCGCCGGAAGTCTTATTCTTGCCTTTGTTAAGTCTGCTACGTTGCAGCTGCAAGGACTTTTAGCGACTCCACAGAAGTTTATTTCCGGTTTGAACCGCTTGTTGTTCGAGAATGGCCGGCCTGGTGAACTTAAAACCATGCAGGCTGCCAGCGTCCTGCTGTTTGACAATGGTCGAATTGTCGTGACCGGTACCGGTCTGCCAAAAACAGCTGTTTTCAATATCACTTCTGGAAACCTGGAAATTTTAACAGAACCGGTTTTTTCTGATGACGATGCTGTCAGTCTTGGAGCTGTTCAATCACCGCTGGCCAGAGGCTTTGAGCGCATTCCCGCCGCCGGTGAGATCATACTGATGACTTTTTCAACAGCAGAATTCGACCCGGTCAGAACCAGGCAGATTCTCTGCGGCATCGGTGCAGTCAGGCCTGATGAGTTCTGTCGTCTGGCCGCACAAAAGATTGCTGCCGACCTGCAGGGCTGCGCTGTACTTTCCCTGACTCGTTTGCCGCCTGCTTCAGCTGGCTGAAGAGGATGTGGTGAGTTCAAGCATTTCTGTCAGTCGGCTGGCGTAGAGATGCGACTGCATCGATTCGATTTCATCATGGTTGGCACCGCCAAATTTCGCGGCCCATTCAAAGCCTGTTTTCAGCAGTCTTGGCAGCAGCATGCACTGCAGGCGAAGGTCGTTGCGGTTGCGCATGCTGGCGCAGAGGAATCTGCGGGCCGGGCCGCTGGCACCGTTGACTGTTCTGATCAGCCACCAGCGCAGCTCGTCGTTCATTTCCTGATTGAGAAGCTCGGTCAGTTTTTCGCGGGCTGAGCGCTCGCGGGCGACCAGTCCGGTTGCCTGGCTGGTATGCGGTTGCGGGTAGCGCTCGATGTTTCCCTCGATCAGCAGAAACAGCATCTCGACGTGGGTCGGGTCAGCAGCTTTAAAACAGCTTCTGATAAGCTCGATCTGCTGGTCAAATGTCTGAGTTCTGGCAAATTCAGCACTCAGAAGCTCAAAAGTTTCTGCGGCGAACTGAATCGGCAGGTCGGCGAAGCGCAGAATTTCTGCCCAGTCGTTTCGTGAGGCCTGCAGTTCGCTGAAAAAGGCAATTTTCTCAGCATTGTTCAGATCGTGGCGCGAAATGATGGCATTGAGAATGCCGCGCGCCGGGTAATCAGGCGAAGAGGCCAGCAGGTCTATGTAGGCGACGAAGTCCTGCCATGCCTGCAGTTCTTCTGGCGAACAGATGGCGCAGGCGTTCTGGCGGCTCTGAATCTCGCGCAGACGCCGGTCTTTTATCAGCCCGAGCAGTTGCAGAAAACGTTTGATTGCTTCCATCAGCCTGATTATATCGCAAGCCCGGCTTCGTCGCCATGCTTTTCTGATGCTTCAACCTGCTGACTTATCGCAATTTTTGACAGATGCGAGCATAAAATATATTATGTGATACTAATCAATACTTTGCGTGATCGTAGGGAGGGGTTTGTATGTCGTTGATTCTTGAAGCGGTTAAAGCCACAATACCTGAAGCCCGTTATTCACTGCCGTTGCAGCAGGTTGCAACATGCGCTTTCATGACCATGGTCAAGACTGAGCGGCTTGGAGTGAGCATGACTCTCAGCGACGATCGCGTGTTTGAATTTAAGGTGCACATGCCCGTGTCGCATCTTGGTGAAATTGAGACCCTGGGGCTGAGAAAGGTTCTTTCCTGGACCGATTCATTGCAGGGTATCGAACGTTCGTTTGCGATAGCTGCCATTAACAGCGCACTTCCGCTCGACGGCAGTTATTTTGTCGGCAACGCCCTCGAACTGGCCGCCAGACTTGGCGCCGGCCGGCGGGTTGCTGTGGTTGGCCATTTTCCGCACATGGAATCGATTCAGCAGGCCGCCGCGGAATTTTCCGTTCTCGAAAAACGCCCGCAGGAAGGCGATTACCCCGCTGAAGAAGCGGTAAAAATAATTCCCCGCGCCGATGTGGTCGCGATGACCGGGGTGACCTGTCTCAACGATACGATCGAGGGCCTGCTGGCCCTGAAAAAGCCGGGTGCGACCTTTATCATCGTTGGTCCTTCCGTGCCTTTGAGCAGTGCTCTTTTTGATTTTGGCGTCGATGTGATTGGCGGCGCCTGGGTCGAAGATGAGGTCGACTGTCATAAGCGGATTCTTCAGGGGGCGGCCCCGCGCAATCTTCCCGGTCTGCGCAGCGTGCTCTACCCGAAGAACCCTTCACTGTTGGCCGGCTACGAGCAGGTGTCACCGCGAATTACCAGATCTCTTTAACGCTTGACATAAACTGGTCTGTGGGTAACTTTTATTTCCTGTAGAAATGCCGTTTGGTTCAGAAATTTTTTACCACGGAGACCAGATGCGGGTACTGTTTCATCGCTGCAGATATGATATTCCGGGAATTGCGCCGTTTCCGATGCTGGCAGATGGGCGCATGCTTCTGCTGCCGACTTTTACAAATGCTTCCGAAGACCCTCTTTATGCAGATCTTCGTCTTTCGCCGGGGGTCACGTATTACGACATCATGAGGGGCATCGTTAAAAATCACCCCGATCTCGACCCCGGTTTGACTGCAAAGATCAGGTGGCTTGCCGGCGAAACGCACTGTGATCTCAACCCTGACCTCGAGTTCGACACTTTTCCGCGACCCGAGGGCTGGAAGCCGAATATACGCATCGATGACCAGGTCGACAATCTCGAAGATGGCGACCTGATAATGCTCTACGCGCCCTTTGTGCCAATGATAAAGGTCGATGAAGAGTATCAGTTCGACGTCAATGTTCCGGCCAAAAAGATTGCGGTTGCCGGCTATCTTGAGGTTGGCAGCAGTATTTCGACCTATCATCGCGGCCCGGGTCTGCCGGGCTGGCTTTCTTATCATGGCTCGAATGGCTTCTGGGATGCTGATTACGGTTCAGAATACGCCGGGGGTTCGATGAACTTTTTCATCGCCAGTAACAATCTCGGGGATACGCTTATTCCAGGCGCCGGGCCTTTTCGCTTTCACGAAGATCTGATGCTGCATCAGCTGATCAGGCAATTCGACGAATTTCAGGGCTGCTCGCTGCTGCGGTCGTTTATTGTTCATGCCTCGGCAAAGCTGAAGAAACACCTGTACAGTCTCATCGAAAAGCACCGTTACAGCCCAATAGAATGAATTCTTGTGCGGCTCAGCCAGGCCCTCTTTGCTTGCAGGTGCCGAGTTGACCTGCAGGGAGCGCGTCATTCCGGGCGCCGACCCGGGATCCAGCAATTTCAAATGCTTTGCATGAAAAAACCGCCTGTACGGTTGTTAAACAGTACAGACGGCTGAGTTGCTTAAAATAGGAGTCTTACGGCAGAACCGGGCGCAGGTCTTCTTTGCCACTGAGAGCGGCGATGGTTTCGGCCAGCAGGTCGATGATCTGGTCCATGTCTTTCAATGAGCCCATTTCGACCGGGGAATGCATGTAGCGCAGCGGCAGTGAAACCAGAGACACCGGCACGCCTTCGCCGCTGAACATGATTTTGTCGGCGTCGGTGCTGGTTCTTGCCGGGGTCAGTTCGAGCTGGATAGGCATTTTCAGCTTTTTGGCGGCTTTTTCGAGCAGTTCGTTGATTTTAACATTGATCGGGCTGCCGACCGAGAGGGCCGGGCCCTTTTCCAGTGATACTTCAGCTTGTTTTAGAGCTTCGCCGGGGGTGTCGGTATTGAAGGTAACGTCACAGGCAATTGCCATGTCGGGCTTGATTCTGGCGCCGGCGCAGTGTGCACCGCGCATATTGGTTTCTTCGCCGGTGGTGCTGACCGCATACACCGCGACTTTAAGCTTCTTTTTACTGAGTTTTTTCAGAGTTTCAGCGACAATGAACGAGCCGGTCTTGTTGTCCAGGCCTTTGCAGACAACCCGGTCGCCATTGAGAATTTCGGGCTCGCTTCGGTAGAGAATGTAGTCGCCGACCCTGATGAGTTTTTTGAGTTCTTCACCGCTGCTGAAGCCGCAGTCGATGAAATAGTCTTCACATTTCGTTTTTGCCGGCGCATCACCGTTGCTTTTGCGGTTAAAACCGATAACACCTTTTACGGTTTTGCCCGAATACCCGAGAATTTCGACTTTGAGCCCAGGCAGCAGCAGGGCGTTGATGCCACCAGCCTGGTTGAAGTAGACAAAACCTTTCTCATCGACCCGGTTGACCATCATGCCGATTTCGTCACTGTGCCCGGCCAGAAGAACTTTGAAGGGTGCGCCGGGGTTCAGAATGCCGATCGCATTGCCTGAATGATCGGTTTCAACTGCCGCAAATTTTTTGACATAATCGAGCCAGACCCGTTGCAGGCGATGTTCAGAACCCGAAGGTGATGGTGTCGAGAGCAGCTTGAGGAGAAAATCGAGAGAGGTTTTTTCCATGGCAAAGCACTTCCAGAATGTTAAGTTTCAGATCAGATTACCTATCGACCCGCCGGCCCATTTTTAAAACCATAACCCCGGCAATAATTTTAAGTCTGCAGAACTGCAGTTTTGTTCGCGCAAAGTGAACAGTCGTCTTCGCCGAAGTCTGGTCAGACGAACAAATTGTCCATGGCAACACGACTCCCGGCCCTCCTGGCCTCCGCGTGTGTAGCGCCATCACTGTATGCGCAACACGACTCTCGGCCCTCCTGGCCTCCGCGTGTGTAGCGCCATCCTGGCGCTAAAACAAAAAATCCGGGAACTGGTCCCGGACTGAAAAATAAGGAGGCAAACAAATCCATGACCCTTTTCGAACAAAGTTGATGTTTTGTTAACGATTTTTTTGGCGACGACAATCAACAAACTCAGACAAACAAAGGCTTCTGAATTCGACAAAACGCCCTGTACGGCGATGAAAAACAAAAATTTCGGCAAAGTTATTTTTTTCACAATCAATGTTGAGAACAGTTATTGAAGCTTTAGGGAGTTTTTTTACTGATATTGGGGCAAAGAAATCTGCTGAAAAGACTGCAAATAACAATCGGCGTCAGCGACTTCAAGGTAGAAATATTTGTGAAAAGTATCGCAGTTGCCCGCCAGACAGTTTTCTATAGCTGCCATACGACTGTGCAGAACAAATAGTCGCCAGGGTACATTTTTAAAACTTTTCTTAAAGTTAGCGGTATAATAGTCGTGAGTTAAATGATTGGGTCGGGCTGCAGTCTGTCTGCTCTGCGGCTGCCATCTTTACTTGCAGATCATAAAATGACTCAAGGAGAGAGACGATGAAACGTATTAAAGTTCTCAGCTGCGCAGTTCTTGTGCTTTTTGGCGGTTCGCTGATGGCCATGAATTTCAATGAAACCCTCAAAGGCCACGATGCCGGCGATAAACCTTCCGGGTCGGTCAGTGCTACCAGCGCCAAGGCTGATGAAGCCGGTTCGAAAAGCGGTGGTGCCGTACTTCCCGATGGCGAGGCTTTTGTTAAGGTGAACACCTCGCTGAATATCCGCACCGGCCCCTGGGGCCAGATAGTTGGCTGGTTTCACAACAACGACAAGGTTAAGATCATTGGCCGTGACGGTGACTGGTATAAAATTTCGCACAACGGCCAGACACGCTACATTCACTCAAGATACGTCTCTTCTTCGCGCAACAGCAATCCGCCCATCGCTTCAACCGGTGGCGGTTCTACCCCGATTCTCGATGTTCCCGGTTCAGGCAGCACTGCCGCCAAAGTTGTCGCCGCTGCCCGCAATCTGGTAACCAAATACCAGACTCCGCGCTCGTTTCCGTATCACCCGCTGACCCAGGGCGGTTCACTTGGCTGCGCCCAGGTCGTTACCACCGCTCTGATGGCTGCCGGCGTCAACACAGGTATTCAGCTCGGCGTTCTCGCTACCGTTCCGAAGCTCAAGAGCCTCGGCTGGCAGGAAGTCAGGGTGCCTCCGTATCGCGCCGGCGACGTCATCACCTGGAAAACCTATGACCGCACCGGTGACGGCGTCAAAGACGATGACACCCATATCGGTATCATCATGACCAGCGGCAACACCGCTCAGGCAATGAGTAACTCCTCTTCGATCAAACGCCCCTCTCTGCACTCAGCCACCTACTCACCGGTCTGCAGAGTTCTGCGCAAAGTCTGACACCGAAAGGCTGCTGAAAAATGAGATCAGGTTCTATCATTATTGCATCGCTGTTTGCGTGCGTAGCTCTCACCGCTTCTGCTCAGGTAAACCTTCCGTATGGTGAAGGTGCCGGCAAAGTCGGTTTTATCAACGGTAACAATTACCCCGGCATCGAAGAACCGGTGCCGCTCGGCCCCAAAGCTTTCCGTCTCGCCGATGATCACATATGGGTTGTCGACAGTACTGGCGGCAAACTTTTAAAACTCGGCAAGGAAAAAGGCCTGCAGGCTGAGTTCTCGCTGCTGGCTTCACCGCCGGCGCCGCTGCCTGCAGATGTGGCGACCAATTCTCCGAACCTTGAAGTGATGATCGAAGATTTTGCACCGGTTTTCAATGAAGCCGGTGTCCTCACGTCGTTCTGGTTCATCGATCTGATGAATAACCGCCTGTTGCACTATGCTGTCGATGGCAAAAAACTTGGCGAATTCAAACACGAAAAATTCGTGCAGCCGTTTAGAATCGAAGTTGGCCGCAACGGTCATATCTTCGTCGCAGACAAGGGTGCCCAGTGCATTTTTGTCTTTGATGCCGATCAAAAACTGGTCAACGAAGCCAACTGGGAATGGTCGGGTATGGCGGTTGGCGCTGATGACAAGCTATATCGCATGTTCTATGAATCAGAAAACAACCGTTCCTATCTCGTTCTGCAGAATCTGCAGGGTGCCATCGAAAAGGAAATCGAACTTGACCTGCCAGAACACATGAATCCCGAACTCTGGTGGGTTGACGAGGCAAAGGAAGAAGTCATTCTTACCTATACTCCGGCAACCGGGTTCGCAGGCAAGTTCGTTGTTGCCAGAATCGGGTTCGACGGTAAGGTTAAGGCATCGGGCGATCTGACTCCGCCGATCGCCATGAACCGCTTCATCGACCATCAGGGCTTTGACGAGGTGTGGCTCGGGGCCGCCGACTATAATAAGGCCCCAGAGGGCAGCTTCAGCGTGGTTCCGACCAAACTGCCCTGAAAAAAGGGGAAAATATGATTAAACGTCTACTGATAGCCGTTCTGGCCTTCGCCCTCGTGGCGGGGGCCTCTTTTGCTTACCGCATGCCTTCGAAAGGCGAAGTGACCGCCGAAATCGGGCTCAACGTACGCACTGGCCCGGGTACCAGTTATTCGGTCGTCACTACGGTGCCGAAGGGCACTGTGGTGCAGATTCTGTCGATCAGCGGTAACTGGTATAAGGTCAACGTCGGTTCGCAGACCGGCGTTTACGTGCATTCGGCCTATATCAAAGTCACTGAATCGGTTGAAGTCGATGACCAGAAGGCTGATCTCGAAGCCACGAAAAGGTTTCTGCCCACTCTGCAGAACGTCGACCCGTCAACCCGGTAATTTATGAGCGGTAAAGGCTGGTTGCGCAAAGAAATCACATCCGGCTTATACCGCACCGGGTCACCGTTAAATCGTATCTGCATGGTTCAATGATCGAGTGAAGGGCGAATCTGGCATGGAAATTCTTCTGACTGAGCTTCGCTGCCGGCGTGGCAGTGTTGCCGTAGTCATTGCCGGTATTTTTATGGCGCTGCTGGTCGCGTTCGGCGCTTTTATCAAATACTCGACGAGCAGGCAATACGCCACAAAGAAGCTGAACCGGGTACTGCTGGCGCGCGAATTTTCGGCGGCGCTGGCAACTCTCGCCTGCCATCAACTCAGCCAGAAAGACCTCAAACAGAAAGACAGCCGGCTGGTAAACCGGCTGTCATTGCCCATTTCTGAAATGGACCGGGAAGCAACCGAAAAAATCAGTTTCATCGAGCCGGGCCGCGCGCTTGTTGCGAAGCTGGCAGAGGCCAACAGTGAACTGCGCGATCTTTCATGGGAAATCAGCTGGCAGCTGCGCAAAGACGATTTCAAGCCCTGTCTTGCTGCTTACCCGCGTGAAAAAATCGGGGTGGTGCGCCTGCCTATCCTCATCTCTTATCAGCAGCCAGGCTCAAAAGAAAAAATCACAGAAGATTACCTTTATACAGCGAACCTGAAGGTGGTCGCCAATCTGATGCCGGTTTTGAGCCGTTTCTCGCTTTATGTCGAAGATGCGGTGGCTGGTGAAGGCCCAGATCGCTTCAACAAGGTCGAAACCAATGCCCAGGGAAACCTGCTGCCTTCGTGTCAGTTCAAACCATGGGTGCTCGACAATGGCAGCGGTGACGCGAAGTTTCCTGAACGCTTCGACAGTATAATCAGCTCGGGACGCGGCCTGGTATATCTTGGTGGCGGCCGCCTGAATCTCGGCATTGCCCGCGGCTGGAACGAACCGGGCAAATACGGCGAAGGTTTTCATCTTTTTGCTGAAGGCCGTGGTGACGGGCTTTATACGACTTCTTTCATCGGGCCGCTGGCTCTGATGAACTGGGAAACCGGTCTGTGCAACGATGTCAGCGATGACTCGACAATCTTCTGGTGGGAGCTGATCAAAGACGGTTTCGATGAAATGTCGAAAGCGAGCTCTATTTTCCGACTCAACGGCACCGACCAGGAAAAATCACCAACCCTCGTTCTCGGCGATGTCATGGCACGCACCCTGTGTGCCAGAGCCTATCGCGAAAGCAGCGAAAACTTTGGGCCGCTTCCGTATGTCAACAATGACGACAAATTTGCTGACTACACGAGTGGGCAGAGCGAAGTTTTCGATATCAGCTATTTTATGAGTCAGTACCAGAAAGCGAATGGCAGCCTGAGTCGCGGGCGTTACAACTCTGACTTTGCCAGCTGCCTGATCGAAGTGCCTTTCAACCGTGCTCTGGCCTATATAATCACCAATTTCAAGGCGGCGCATCCTCTCGATACCGGTGCGATTCCGAACGGCGATCCGCTTGCGGAATTCGCGAACGGCAAGGCGGTCACCAATGGGCGGGCCCACAAGGTTCCGGCGCCTTACGACAATGTTTTTTCCGGGGTCGGTGACCTGAAGAAAATGGGTGAGTTTCTTACTGCCGAACGCCTGCAGATTCCGGGAAACCGCTGCAGCAGAGTCATTGAACTCGCAAAGGGGCAGAATCTGCTGACAGCCCTTGAGCAGCGCGGCCTGCTGCAGAAAGACAAGCTCGACCTAAATGGCTGGGTTCTCGTTAAAACGAAAGAAAACCTGTCGATCGACAAGCCGCTGCGTCTCGACAGTCACGGCGGCATCATCGTCGAGCAGGGTGATATCGACATCAAAAGCGCGATCAGATCAGATGGTGGCGCCTTTCTGCTCAATCTCGTGACTCTCGATGGCAACATCACCATCGACAGCAGCCTGGGTGGCGAGCTTGAAGTTGCCATGACCGCCTGTGGTACTGCCGGCAAAGGTCAGGTTAAATTCCCGGGAAACAGCGGCAGCAATACGATAAAAATCAAGGGCAGCGTCGCGATGCGCACAATTGCAGGCGGGTCGCTCAATACAGCGGCTGCCCGTGGCGTCGAAATTTCCTACGACCGCAGGCTTGCCGCGCTGCCCGGTCAGTCGTCAGCTGCCGGTTCAGAGCAGGAACTGCTGATGTTCAGCCTCAAAGACACCCCGCAGCTGGTTGAATAAAATGTTAAAAATGAGTTCATTAAAAAACATTGGTAAATCAGGGCCGGTGAAGAAGCCTGGATTATTGCGCCGGAATTGCGGTTCTGGCAGCGGAGGTTTTTCATTTGTCGAGATTTCCTTTGCGATAATCTGTCTCGGCTTTCTTATTTCACCGGTTTTCCGCATGTTGAACCAGAGCAGCAGCGGTACCGTGCAGAACCGCAACGACATTCTCGCGCAGCAGCATGCGACAAATCTGCTCGCTTACGCTTACTCGCTTCCCTATGATCACCCTTTTCTCAACCCCGGGCCGGCCCGCGCCGTTAAAGATCTCGAAGTGCCGGCTAATGGCACTGTGTGCGATATCAGTGTTACCGAAGATGTTTATCAGCGCACCATCGAGGTTTTCGAGCAGGCCCCGGCCAACTGGCCGCATGCCTATAAAATTCTGACCGTTCGCGTCAAATGGAAAGAGGCCAGCGAATCAGCGCGCGAAATCAAGGTCGCCGGGCTGGTGACAAAATGAGTCAGAACAAACGCCGCGGCATAACCCTTGTCGAGATAAGCATTGCTTCGTTCATCGTCACGCTTTTAATCGGCAGCGTGATTCATCTTTTCAACGCCGGGGTGCGCGGCTCGACGAAGGGCATGGCGCATCTGACCAACATGGAAGCCACTGCGGTGCTGATGTCGCAGATTGAATACGACCTGCTGCGCGCTTTTCAGGTTGAAGACCCGGCGCCGGGCATTGCTGACAAGGTGGCACGCTGGAAAATTCTCACACCCGGCGGCGAAGGCAGAATAATTTATAACCTGCTGCCAGAAGGTATCGAACGCAAACTCGATGCCCCCGCCGGCGAACAGAAATACCTTTACTGCAAAGGCCTTGCCGTCAAGCTTTCATTCCGGCACGTGACCTTTTCCGGCGGCCCCGCCTCGCCAGAAAAGGCCGGCATGTGGGTAGAGCTGTCGGTAGCCACCCCGAAAAAAAATGGCAACACCGAAGAATTTAAAATGAAGCGCCTGATTATCTGCCGCAGTCTTGATAGCTTTTTATGAGGTGCTGGTTGACCAGGGGGCAAAAAATGGCGGAATGCTGTATAATCAAAAAAAGACAGTGATTCCGGAGGAACGTATGCGCAGCAGGATTCTGATACTGATGGTCTGCTTTTTCTGTTGTTGCGTTTTCATGGTTGCCGGGCAGAGCGAGAGTTATCTCGATACGATATATCAGGCGAATGATTCTTCTGCTTTGGCTGGCGATGAAACGCCTGCATATTCTGACGGGGATTACTACGTGGAAACGCCTGCAACCGACTCCGGGAATGTGGCTTTTGTCGACACCGTCACAATTCCTGGCGATGCTTCGACAACAGTTGAAATTGCCAGTGATACAGAACGTCTGCAGAAGATCAACGGCATTCTAGACAGCCTGCTTCGCATTCTGATGGGCAAAATTACAGGCGTTGCCATCAACATCAAAATAATAGACTGCGTAAAGATTCCGCCTCCTGGCACCGCCACTTCTACTGCTACCGCGACTGCAACGGTGACTGATACCTCCACTTCCACTGCTACCGCAACTGCAACGGTGACTGATACTTCCACTGATACTGCCACCGCTACCGCGACTGTTACCGATACTTCTACTTCCACCTCCACCTCCACCTCCACCTCCACATCTACGTCCACTGATACAGGAACCGAGGCTACTCCGGAAGCAATGAATGCCGCTATTGATGCCGGAGATGTTGCCGAAGTCCAACGACTGATCGCTGCCGGGATAGATCTGGATTGGCGCGATTCCAGCGGCCGGACCTATTTGATGCGGGCTGTAAATTTCAAGATGAACGAAGTGGTTCAGACTCTGATCGACGGCGGCGCAAAACTCGATGCCCGCGACAGTATGAATATGACGGCGCTTCATTACTGCGCAACGCAGAATAATGCCGGTGCTGTTCCTCTTCTGGTACGTGCTGGCCTGAATGTTGATGTCAGAGGCTTTGACAGCCCGGCAGATGGTCCTTCAGAGTCTACTGCGCTGCATCTGGCTGCTCAGTCAAATAGCCTGGAGGCTGCTGCTGCCTTGATTACTGCCGGGGCTGATGTTAATGCACTTACCAACGTCAAAGACGGAACTTTTCGCCGGTCACCGCTTTTTTGGGCTGAAAAGAGCGGCAATACCGCAATTGCAGAGCTTCTGAAACAGAATGGAGCCGTAAAGTATCCTGAAGGTGCTACGAATAACTGATTTTTTCTCTAACCACAAAATTTCTTGAGTTCATTTCAGTTTTTGAACCGTGGATCCATGACCATGACTTTGTGCCACGTGTTTTATCACGACTATGCTGCAAAGTTCTGTAAAAAGAGCTGGATTTAAAGCTCAGGCGGCTTCGCGGTAATGCAGATGGAAGTAGACTATCTCGAGGGCTTTTTTGATGGCGTCGTTGATTGGCATGAACTGGGTACCCAATGTCGGGTCGATGGTGGCAAGCTGACGATAGTAAGTGGCCATGACCGGAACCCGGCCGCCGCGGGCGATGAATTCGCCTGCTCTGGAGACTTTATCTGGTTGTCTTTGTTTGAGAATGCGGCAGGCGCCGTAAACCGGGTGCCCATTTTTATCGGTTGTGGCAGCGAAGCCGAATAACCTGCAGATAAAGCCGCGAGCCGGGTAGATACTGCAGCCCCAATTGTTTTCGATCAGCTTTGTAAAAATGCACTGGCGGCTTTCGTTCTTTTCGAGCTGATCAAACCACTGGTCGAGTTGCCCAAGTTTGTAAGCATGCCAGGCAAACGGCAGAAACTCAAGCGGTGTGGCGTTGATGTCATGGTATCGGCAGCATTCGGCGCAGTGTTTTTCACAGTCGATGCCGGCATTCATCTTGAATATTCTTGTGTCTTTATCTATGGACTTCTGCAGGCTTTCGATCTTTTGAACCTTGTGGTAGAGTGTTATCATCTGCTTCCTTTGATTTCACTGAATGCAGCGGGAATTTACTGCAGAGCGGGAAATCTTGTCGATGCTGATTCTCATTGATTTTGCGGCGATTTTTGGCAAAATTGGAAAAAAAGATTATAATTTTCCTGCTGCAGCGGAGGCGTTATGGAAATTTTAAAGATTGTCGAGCTCTTACATCAGAACGAGCTTCTCATCGCGGACCTGTACCGCGAATGTGCCCGACTGTTTCCTGATTTTAAAAATGATTTTGAAGATTTTGTCGCTGAAGAAGAGGCTCATGCCGGTGTCTTCGCGAGAATTCTCGATGACATCGCCGATTTTCCGCAAAACTGGCAACCGGGTAAAATCAGTGTCAGAACTCTCGAAGTCGTTCAACAGCAGATAAAAGAAGCCCTGGCAGAAGTCAGAGATGGCCGCGCTGCTCCCCGTTACGCCATTACCGCCCTGCGCAATTTTGAACAGGGAATGGGCGAACGGGCCGCTGAAAAGCTTATAGAAACAGCTTCTGAGCATTTCAGGTCTGAAGTGGCCTGCATCCGGCATGGTTTTGTCAATCACCTCGACCGGTTGCAGAAACTTGAAAAGAAAATTTTTCCCGGCAGCAACAAAGACGAGCTTTTTAAATTCGGAACAGGCAGGTAAACAGCGCATGGCCGCTAAACGCGAACCTTACGAAGCATGGGAAGATAAATTCATTGCCCTCTGTGAGGAAAAGCTTGAAGAAGAACCAATTTACCCTTACGAGCACCTCTGGCGCAAGAATTTGAGCGTGCAGCAGGCTTTCGAGGCCTATCTGCAGGAAAACCCGGATTATGCTGAAAAATTTCAGGAGCTGATTGAAGATACCGCCTCGCCGGCTGAAAATGCCGCTTTTCTCGAAATGGCCCGCAAACTCGAGGCTCAGCGCAAGCAAAAAGAACTCGAAGAGAAGCTTGAAAGCAAAATGAGCAAATTCTGCCCCGACTGCGCCCGCGTGCTCGGCACAAAAAAACAGTGCAAGTGCGGCTACCGTCGCAAATAAGGCGTTGCCGCAGGGCTCAGTCGTCTGAGCGGCTGGAGTTTTCGGCGTCTTCTTTGAGCTTGACCTGCTGCATCTCGGCATTCAGTTTTGCAATATTTGCCCGACGCTGGGTTTCCTGCTCTTCGTTGAACTTCCTGATCTTTTCGGCTTTGATGGCGCGCTGCAGGTCTGCTTTCGAATAGCCGAGATGCTGTGCCAGAATTTCGAGCTCACGCTCTTCAGACGGTGTCAGAATGTCGTCGGCAAGTGCCATGCGCGTCGCAGAAAGCAGCAGGCTCCAGGCTTCCTTGTTGTTGGCCGGTGCCGGAATATAGATTTCACCCTGTTTCAGATTCCAGATAATTGAATTAAGGTCTGATTCGCTGATGCCATAGGTTTCTGCAATTTTTTCGAGCAGGTTCAGTTCGGCGACTTCGGTTTTGCCATCGGCGAGCAACAGGTGTGCCATTATCGTCACCACGTCGCGTGCCGAGCGCACTGAATCGTCTTCTTCTTCGATCTTTTCAGTGCGGCGGTGTTCGAGCATGTTGAGATATTCGGTATCAGCTTCTGAGGTTACCCGCTCGAGAACCCAGCTGTTGCTGCCCTCGTTCAGTATTGTATTGCAGTAACTGCAGTTGACCGCGAAGGCAGAAAGCAGTGGTCCGCCGCAGTTCGGGCAGTGGGCGCTGCTGAGGGTGTTCTGCAGGCCGGTTTTGACGCCATTGCGTCGCCCGAGAACGAGAACTTCACGCACGACTTTGCTGATGCGACGGCCTTCGACGACTTTTCCGGTAACGTTTCGGGCCACAGGTACGCCGCTCCAGACGACGAGAACGTAGAGTTTGTTCCAGTGTGGGTTGAATTTAAAGCCTTTGAGGCTGATCGAGCCAAGAGCAATGTTTTCGGTGAACCTGCTGCCGATACCGGCGGTTTCGTTCTGGATCCCCTGATAGAATTCGCAGTAGGCATCGGTCGAGAAGCGGCGCACCGGGTCGACCGAGCGTTTGCGTTCTGCCTGGCGCAGCATCCAGAAAATTACGCCGCTGCGGTCGTTGATCTGTTGAATATTGAAGTCGGGGTCAGCTCTTTTCATTGTCTGCCAGTCGGTAATCAGCGATGGTTCTGAATATTCCCACTCGCTGGCCTGGGTGATCTGCGAAAGAACCCAGTCATAATGCCCTGATCTGATATATGAACTGCACGATTCACAGATCGTGGCCTGACCAATCTTGATTGGCGTGCCGCAGTTGGGGCAGGCGCCTTCGAGCAGTCCTGGTTTTGCCAAGGTTTTTGCCGACGGGCGCCTGATGAATGTCCAGTATTCGCTGAAAAGCCGGTTATCTTCGTTCTTCGCCAGCGTTTCGCCGGTGGTCAGGTCGATCATTGCGTCAGCCGAAGAAGCTCGGATAAAAACATGAATGACATCGAAGCTGTTGTCACAGTTTACCTGCGCAATTCTCGCTTCGTAAATGGCCATGTTGTTGTGCTTGAATCTGATTCCTGCTTCTTTCTGCTCTTCAATCTGGCATTTGAACTGCTCAAACAGAGCATCCGAGACGAGATGCTGGATAGTGTCGATTTTCTGGTCATACCAGGCGCCCTGAACCTTCCAGAATACCTTCTCGATGCGCTTGACGAAGGAATCTGACGCGAAATTGGCGTCGCGTTTCTTTATGCCGGTCAGTGCCTGCGACATTTTGCCGGCGTTCTGAAGCTGCAGCAGTTTCATGTCAGCAACCCCGGTACCGGTCATGTTGCGGCGTGGTGAAGTGCCGGTAAAATCCTGCCAGGCTTCCTGCAGCCGCAGCGGAAAAGCTTCGACTTCTGGCCGTATCGTTTCCCACCAGTCGAGTTTGTCGTCTTTGCGTGCTTTCATTGCCTGCTTCTGCTTATGGCTGAGATTTAGGCCCATATTGGCATTTTCGTGTGAGAATCTGGTTTGTACGCCGCCAGTCAGGCGAATTGCCAGTATCTGACAGGTCGGCGCCAGAAGAATGAGAATTGCCGGCCGTCCAAGAGCTTGCCAGCTCATCGCGATCAGGGCTGCACCGATCAGGGACAGTTGCCAGAACTCGATCTGTCGCTTCTGCCAGAGCATTGCCGGCCAGAAGAAGAGAAACATGACGACCGGCGCTTCGAGTGGCGCGACAAAGAGATAGAAAAAGCAGAACAGCAGTGAACTGGCATAAACGACCGCGAGCGCGGCCGTAAACGCTTCCAGGCGCAGCAGCATGCCGATTATAAAAATTGTACCGATGAGATAAAAAGTGTCGGCGCTGCCGATTTCATTTTCAGGAATTCCCTGAATCTGCCAGGCCAGAAGGCCGGCCAGTAGCACCATCGACCCCACCATCATCAGAAATCGCTCTTTGGTAATCTGCATTTTTTACTTTTCCTGCAATTATTCTAATGACTTGCATCTGATATCTCAACAATTAATCTGCAGTTATACATGAGTTCAGGAGAGGGTAAGTTGTATGTCGTTTCTGCGAACCATTGCTCGTGCTTGCTCTCGAAAGGGTGAAAACACTTTGTCCCTTCCGGGCGCAAGCGCGGGCAAACGGATATCCAGACAATTCTTGATGTGACAAAGGATTGATGATCGTCTTTGCTCTGCTTCTGAAAATTTTTATAATAAAGTATGAAATATAGCTGGCGCTTTAATCGGATTTATGATATCCTAGTGTGTACCCTTTGCGTATGCCCGTGGGGTTGGGCGAAAATGCACAGGGTTTTCTGCCGGTCAGGTGACCGGTTTCCGCGCCGATTTATGCGGCCTGTGCGTGAAAATACCAGTATCGTTCAGCTGGGGCATCTGCACCGATTCAACAGACGCTATCGATTGTCTCTGGCGTAAAGCGTGATTGCTTGTCGCGGCGGCTTCTGTGTCTGTAAAACTATCAGTAGCAGTGATCGGGTTATTCGCTGATTGGTTTTTTCGGCTCTATCAATGCAAAGGAACACACTTCAATGTCTAACGAATTAGAACTCAACAACAACGGTTTTGCCAATTTAGGCCTTTCTGAGCAGATTCTCAAAGCTCTTGCCGATTCTGGTTACGAAAACCCGACGCCGATTCAGGCAGCCATGATTCCGGTTCTGATGACCGGCAGCGATGTCGTTGGCCAGGCTCAGACCGGTACCGGTAAAACCGCTGCGTTCGCACTTCCCGTGCTCGAACAGATCGAAGTCGATCGCCACGAGCCCCAGGCTCTCATTCTGGCGCCGACCCGCGAACTGGCTCTGCAGGTCTGCGAATCGTTCAAAAAATATTCTTCACACCTCAAAGGTCTGAAAACTCTCGCCGTTTACGGTGGCCAGGAATACGGCGGTCAGCTGCGCTCACTCAGCCGCGGCGTGCATATTGTCGTCGGCACCCCGGGCCGTGTCATGGACCACATTGAACGTGGCACCCTCAATCTCGACGCCGTACGCATTCTCGTGCTCGATGAAGCCGATGAAATGCTGCGCATGGGTTTCAAAGAAGACGTCGAATGGATTCTCGAACGGGCTCCCCAGGATCGTCAGATCGCCCTGTTTTCTGCCACAATGCCTCCCGATATTCGCGCCATTTCTCGTCGCTTTCTCAACAAGCCCGAAGAAATCACCATCAGAGAAAAAACCGCGACCGTCGAATCAACCCGCCAGCGTTTCTGGCAGGTTACCGGTATTAACAAACTCGACGCCCTGTCACGTATTCTCGAAGCCGAACCCTATGATGCAATTCTGATCTTCGTTAAAACCAAGATCGATACCATCGAAGTGGCTGAACAGCTTGTCGGTCGCGGTTTTGCCGCTGCCGCACTGAACGGCGATATTCCGCAGAACCAGCGTGAACGCATTATCGAACAGCTCAAGGGTGGCAAGCTCAACATTATCGTCGCCACCGACGTGGCCGCTCGCGGCCTCGATGTCGACCGCATCAGCCATGTTATCAACTATGATGCACCGCATGATCCCGAAACTTACGTGCATCGCATTGGTCGCACCGGCCGTGCCGGTCGCAGTGGTGAAGCCATCATTTTCATTTCACCCCGCCAGCGTCGCCTGCTGGAAATTATCGAAAAGGCTACCCGTCAGACCATCGCACCGATGAAGCTGCCGACTGCCGATTTCATCAATCAGAAACGCATGGAAGCCTTCAAAAACAGAATCAAAGAAGCAATGAGCAGCCCCGATCTGCAGCTGTTCAAAGATCTCGTTGCGCAGTTCTGTGCCGAAAACCAGGCTGACCCGATCGAAATCGCCGCTGCCACCGCCCGCATGTATCAGGGCGACAAGCCCCTGCTGCTGCAGGTGAAACCCGAACATCACCGCGCCGAAAACACATCGATGCGTGAATTTGTTCCCGAAACCTTTGGTCGCAAAGCGCCGGCCGGTCGTGGTCGTGGCGCCCGCCGCGATGACGAGACCCAGGAAGAAGGCATGGAAAGATACCGCATCGAAGTCGGCAAAATGCATGGCGTTCAGCCCGGTCACATCGTTGGCGCCATTTCCGGCGAAACCGGCATGGCCAGCAAATATATCGGCCGCATCAGACTCTATGACGAATTCAGCACCGTTGATCTGCCCCTTGGCATGCCCGAAGAAATGATCCGCAAACTGAAAACCGCCTGGATCTGCAAACGTCAGCTCGAAATTTCTCTCGACAACGGTCAGCGTGAAACTGCTGCTGTTGCTGAAGAACAGACCCCTCGCCGCGGTCAGCGTCCGGCCCCGTTCCCGAGCCGTCAGCTGCTCGCCGAAAATCGCCGCCAGCCGGAAGGTTCTGAACGCTCAGAACGCCCGACCCGCGCCCGCCGTTCTGAAAAACTCGAACGTGAAGCCGCCGAAGAACGCCATGATCGCCCGCGCCGCAGCGAAAGACCGGCCCGCGAAGCTGGCGAGGAGCGCCGCGAACGTTTCGACCGCCCGGCTCGCAGTGATAACAACGAAAAAACCGATAAAACCCGCAAGTTCCGCGGCACCGGTAAAACCGGTCATAGTGACCGCTTCGAAAAACCTGCAAATATCGAAAAAACTGCTAAAGAGCGCAAGTCAGCATGGCCCGTGCCAGCTAAAAAAGGCGGCCAGTCGTCACCAAAACGCCAGCAGCGCGAAAAAACCTTCGCCAGCGGCCGCTGAACCAGCGATAAGAAACAACTAAAAAACAGCCCCATTCCGGGGCTGTTTTTTTTCGATAAAACCGGTGGCATTTCGCTGGCCGCGGCTGAGCGAAAAAAGTTTGTAAATTGGGGCGTTAGCAGTATAATCGCGCTTGTGATTCCTGGATTTTCTATCAGAAGGAGATTCGTAACAATGAGAAAACTTTTTGGTCTTGCCCTCGCAGTATTCATGGTTCTCGGTTTTGGCATCAGCCTGCGTGCTGAAGAAGCTCCGGCTCCTGCCGCCGCTCCCGTAGTCGACGCGACTCAGCCGACTCCGGCCGTTGTTGAAGAAGCAGCCAAGCCCGCTGAAGGCGAAAAGAAAGCCCTCGAAGCCATCGAAACCTCTGGTGTTATCGAAGTGGCCGAACCCGGCGAAGGCGAAAAACATAAAAAAGTCACCCTGAAAGTTGGCGAAACCGTCTACAGACTGATCCCCAACAAAGACAGCAAAGACCTGTTCAAGAAACTCGAAGAAATGGCCGGCAAAACCGTGAAGGTTAAAGGCGAACTGCTGCCCGCAAATCCGCCGAAATATCCTCTCGCCGCCATCAAGGTCGCCGAATTTTCTGAATAATCAGTAACCCACGATTTTTTAAAGAGCCGCCTCGGTTGTACGGGGCGGCTCTTTCATTTCCGGCCTTGATGCACGCAAGGCCAAATAGAACCAGGGTGGTCTGCCAACACTAGAATGTTTAAAATCAATGATTTACCCGTCATCCCTGCGCTTGTCCCCGGAGGGGGGAAGCAGAGATCCAGGGTTTTTTAGACGAGATTCCTGCTTTCGCGGGACGATAAAACTACAGATTCAACTTTGACAAAGCAACAGGGCCACGGATGAACGCAGATGCATGCTTTAAAATCTGCTTTGGATATGAATGGGCAAGACAGAATCCCGCCGTCGGGGTATTGCCGCATACGGTTTTGATTCTTATAATTAAAAGATATGCTCAATCATTCAATCAAGTTGAAAACAGCGGTCAGGCCTTTTCTGGTAGCGCTTCTGGCTGTGTGCTGCAGTGGTGCCGGTCTGTTTGCGCAGATTTCGCCTGAATCGGCCGTAAACCACGAACATACCATAGATAGCGCAGCAACGACTGAGATTGCTGTTGCCGGCAATGAAGATTCTGAGCAGAACCGGGGCGTGCCGGTCAGGCTGGTATCAGGTTCTTCCCGTTTCAGGGCCAAAGCCCGCGAACTGGCAGAAAAGTTCAGCCGCGAAACCCGTGACGAAGCTCTGCGCCGTCTGCACGGTGATATCAGCTTCGCTGACCGGCCCAACCCCGAAATCAGCCAGGAAGAAACCTTTCAGGTCGACAAGACCGGTGGTGACAATAAGAAACCATTGAAGGCCGTGCTGAAAGTTATTGGCCGGCATTGCTACGTTTATCTCGAAAAGGGCCGGCGCATCGACGAAGCGAAGCTGAAAAAAGTCGCGCAGATGTTTGATCAGCGCATTTACCCGCAGACGACGGCGACTTTCGGCTCAGAATGGAAGCCCGGTATTGACGGCGACCCGCGTATCACTCTTCTGCTGCTTGGCGGGATGCAGGGCTGCGACGGCTTTTTCTACCCCGGCGACGAATACACTGCCGAAAAAGAACCCGGCAGCAACGAGCGCGAAATGCTGTATCTGTCGACCGAGCGCATGGGAGACCTCAACGATTTCATGGGGCACCTGGTAGCGCATGAACTGCAGCACATGATTCACTGGCACAACGATGCAAACGAGATGTTCTGGGTCGACGAGGCGATGGCCGAATACGCCGCAACGCTTTTTGAGCGCATGCCCTGGACCGCCGAAGAATTTTTCACCGCCTCGGACCGCAACCTCCTCGACTGGGAAGACACCCGCGGCGCCGAGAATTACGGCCATGTTTTTCTGTTCATCGACTTTCTGCTCAGTCGCCCGGCTTTAAGCGATACCGCCCGGGTAAAACTCGTGCGTGAAATCGTCAAAGGCAAATCCTCCGGTGTTAAAGGCGTTGTCGAGGCCATGGCGAAAGTTTCGGGCAAAATGCTTTTCGATGAAATTTTCCGGGATTTTTCTGCGGCAACCTTCATTCATAACGCTTTTAAGGGTCAGCATCCGTATAAATTCAGCCCTTTCGTTACCCGCAACCTGCTCAAATACAAACAGCCGGCCGTTTCGCCGCGCCGCACTTTTAAAACCGCTTCCGGCACCGGCAAAGGCAAGGTCAGCATGTGGGCTGCCGCCGGGTATGAATTTTCTCTGCAGCAGCAGCCGGCAAAGCTGCAGTTGAAGTTTTCCGGAGCTACTTCCAGGACAGCAAAAGGGAACAACGCTTTCTGGCTTGGGCTGGCACTGACCGACTCAGCGGGTCGCCATGCTCCGCAGCTGCTGTGGCTGAAAACCGCCGGTAACCGCATCGAAAAAATCGTCAACCTGCCGACCGAAAAGAAATTTGACCGCCTGCTGCTGATTGTCTGTAATCAGGGCCCGATGCGCTATCGCGACGGCGATGGCCGCCTGCCGAAGGTTGATTTTGAATTTTCGCTCAGCGAAGAGCAGACCCGCTTCGATTCATTGCACGAAAAGCCCTGATACCACGAAAAACTGGTTTTTAATAGAGAACGATGCCGCTGACGCCGGCGGCAATGATCAGCCTGATCGGGTCGATTTTAAACAGGGTTGCAATAAAGACTGCCACAAAAATAACCACGCTTTTGTAATCGATAAAGTTGTGTGAATTCATCAAAGTCAGCGCCGCAGCCGCGATAAGACCGACAATCGCTGGTTTAAGGCCGGCAAAGATCATTTCCATGTAGTGGTTTTCGCGAAATTTCAGGTAGAACTTCGAAATCAGCAGCATTATCACGAGCGGCGGCAGGCAGACGGCAAAAGTTGCAACGATCGCGCCCCAGACACTGCCTGATACGGTGTATCCAACATAAGTTGCGCTGTTGATGGCGATTGGCCCCGGCGTCATCTGTGAGATGGCGACGATATCAGTAAAATCTGCCATGCTCAGCCATTTGTGAGGTTCGCTGACAACTTCGTGCTGAATAAGCGGCAGCATGGCATAACCGCCGCCAAAACCAAAAAGGCCGATCTTGAAGAACGCTATGAACAGGTCGAGATAGATCTGCATGGTCAGGCTCCCTGTTGTCGGCGCTTCTGCCAGATGCCGAAAGCCAGGCTGCAGATGGCGGTGATGCCGATGAGAATCGCCGGCGAGAAACCGGCAAAAGCGACCAGCATTGCGACGGCAGCGGCAAGCGTCAGGCCTTTCCAGCCTATGCCCATGGCGCGACTGAGAGAGAAGAGCGGTGCGGCAATCATCGCGACCACCGCCGGTCTGATACCTTTGAAAAAAGCCTCGACGTGCGGATTGCTGCGAAAGCCGACCAGCCAGGCTGCAATCA
>JAKQKW010000004.1 GCA_029560455.1 Candidatus Rifleibacteriota bacterium | reverse complement strand
GGCATGTTGACCGCCGACGACATTCGTGACATGCACCAGAAGGGCGCCAGAAGCCTGCCGGCCGGCGCCCGCCTTACCCCCTGGGCCGCCGAAGTTGCCGATTCTCTAAAGATGGGCGTGACCGAACACCAGCTCTATCTTCTGCTGCCGGTAACCGCCACGTCAAAAGCTCACCTTGCTTCGCAACGCGAAGAACTTTTTGCACTTGCAAGCCGTCACCCGAATCTGCTTTTTATTGTCAGCGAAATCTACCTGCCAGTTTTCAACAGTCTGTTCCCGTCTCTGAGCGGCAGAACCGTGGCTCCTTCAGTTCACTGGGCCAGCCATGGCGCCTTCACCGGCGAAGTATCAGTGCAGATGCTCGTCGATCAGCGCTGTTTCGGCGCCATCGTGCCACCACAGAAGCCTTATACCGACCCCGAAAACCTCAAAAAACTGGCAACTCTGGCTCAGAAACAGGGGCTTGCCCTTTTTTGCACATTTACACTTGCGTCTGCCGGTACCTGTGATATAATTGCCTCTGATCGTCAGAGCGCCGGCAGCATGATTTCCCTGTATCAGTCAGAGGTTGTAAGTCAGGCGCGCTTGCCCGAATCGGGCGCCATAGCAGTGAACAAAGAATATTTGCAGCAGCTTACCAGCAGGAAAGGAAACTGAAACCATGATGATCGATGAAAATCAGGTCAAAATGATCGTTGCTGAAGTTATCAAAGGCATCGAACTCCGCGAAAGAATCAAAACCGGCAAGATACCTACCGGCGTCAGCAACCGCCACCTTCACGTCAGCCAGGCTGACCTCGAAACCCTGTTTGGTAAAGGTTATCAGCTCAAAGAAATGAAGCCCCTTTCACAACCCGGCCAGTATGCCGCTGATGAAACCGTCACCGTCGTCGGCCCCAAAGGCTCACTCGAAAAGGTTCGCATTCTTGGCCCGGTGAGACCCTCGACTCAGGTCGAAATTTCTTTGACTGACAGTTTCAAACTTGGCGTGCCCGGCATCGTCAGAGATTCCGGTGATACCAAAAAAACTCCCGGCTGCACTCTCAAAGGCCCCGCCGGTGCCGTAACCCTTGAAGAAGGTGTAATCGTCGCCGCCCGCCACATTCACGCCAGCACCGCTGATGCCGCTAAACTCGGTGTCAAAGACATGGATCGCGTCGCCATCAGAACCGGCGGCGTCAAGTCTGTGGTGTTCAACAATGTTCTTGTGCGCGTCAGCGACAAGTTCGCTCTTGATTTCCAT
>JAKQKW010000480.1 GCA_029560455.1 Candidatus Rifleibacteriota bacterium | reverse complement strand
CGCTGAAAAAGAGCAAAATCATCTCGGCTGTAGCGATAGGTATCGATGATGACGCAGTCGACAAACCAATGAAAGCGTTCACTGAGAAAGTTGAAAAAAGCGACCGCATCTTCGCGTGATTCTTTGAAGTGAGCAAAGTCGATGAGGTTTATCATCCGATTAACATCGCCCGAAGTCTCTTCAAGCAGTTCTTCGGGCAGGCCGTGCCCGACAAAAAAAACGACCCAGTTACGCCTGATCATCTCAAAAGCGAGGGTGCGGCAGCGCATGAAATGCCCCATGCCGATGCCGGGGCCGGCATCAACCCTGAAAACCGCTGTTTTTGTCGGTATCAGCCCACGCCGGTTGAGAACTATTGCCATTTAAGCCTGCGGTTCTCTGACGCCGCCGACTTTTTCATGCCTTCGAATCGGTCGACATCTGAGTTGATTGCAATCAAATCAGGGTTCTGTTCGAAAAATTCCATGATCTGATAGAATGAAAAAAGCTCAGGCCCGTTTTCGAAATGGGCAAAAACTTTTTTCAGCAGTTGATAATCGTTATCCCGATCGAGCGTCAGTCTTATATGTTCATAGCTCTGTCCGTAGCTGAGGTTGGCGGTTTTGAAGCGGTCAAGGTTCTCGCGAATAAACAGGGTGACGTGCTCACGATGTGAAACCAGCTCAGCCACGTGCCCGACATTCTGCAGCACTGATGTTTTGATAACCTCGGCATCGAAACCCACCGGAAAAGTCGGCGGAATGACATTCGACGTATAATCGGCACCGCTGCCGGCATGCAGCGAAAGAAGCGTATCGATGATGCCCGGGTCGATCAGCGGACAGTCAGCGGTAATTCTGATGATGTTCTCACATGGAAACTTTTCAGCCGCCAGCAGATAGCGTGACAGAACATCTTCTGAGCTGCCCCGCACACAGGGAATTCCGTGTTCATCGCACCAGGTGGCAAGCTCGTCATCACCGGCAAGTTCGGTAGTAGCGACGACGACCCGGTTAACCAGCATGGCGGCGCCACTGCGGCGAACAACGTGTTCGAGAACCGTGCGGCGGCCAAGTTTTAAAGCTGTTTTTCCGGGCAGGCGGGTCGAGCCCATTCTTGCCTGAATGACCACCTGATTTTTAACCCTGCTGTTCATGCCAGTGCCTTTTTCAGAGAACTGCAGACCCGGTCGATTTCCGCATCACCCATCTGCGGGAAGCACGGCAATGACAAAGCCTGCCTATAATAGGCCAGCGCATCAGGAACCTCTGTCAAATCTGCAATGCCGGCATAATAAGGCATCATCGGAATCGGAATATAATGCACCTGCGTGCCGATTTCATCGGCTCTGAGCCTGGTCATAACTTCAGCACGATTGTGCCCGGCGGCAGCAAAATCTATCTGAACGACTGCCAGATGGTATGCATGACTGACTCCGTCGGCAACCTGCGGAAACTTCAGCCACGGCAGACCGGCAAGCCGGCTCTGGTAAGCGGCGACAATCGCCTGCCGTTTTACAATGTTTTCCGCCAGGCGTCCCAGCTGAGACGCCCCCAGAGCTGCCTGAATGTCGGTAATACGGTAATTGAAGCCAAGCCTCTGCATCTCATAATACCAGGGGTTGGCGCTGCCATCGGCAGCGAAAGCCTCAGCGGCGTTCTGAAACCCTGAAGGCTCGCGCATGATGCCATGACTGCGGTGCAGCCGCATATTGGCCGCCAGAGCTTCAGAATGTGTCGAAATCATGCCGCCCTCACCGGTAGTGATGTGTTTAACCGGGTGAAAGCTGTAAACCGTCATATCTACTGCCGGAAATTCACCGACTTTCCAGCGTATGCCGAGGTTGTCTTCCCAGCTGGCGCCGATTGAATGACAGGCGTCCTGAATCCAGACGAAGCCGAATTCTTTTTTCAGCAGGGCAAAAGCCTGCATGTCACACGGGTGCCCGGCCAGATCGACGGTGATTACCGCCTTAACCGGCCGCCCTTCGGCGGCACATTTTTCAAGAATGCGCCGGCAGACCAGCGGCGACATCGTCAGAGTCGCCGGGTCGATATCGGCAAAGAGAATTTCGGCACCGTTGTAGCGGGCGCAGTTGGCGCTGGCAACGAAGGTTATCGGCGGCACCACCACACGATCGCCAGGGCCAATTCCGCCGGCAATGGCTGCCAGATGCAGGGCGGTAGTACCGTTACTGCAGGCCACCGCAAACTGGGCACCGGTTTCCTGGCAGAGGGCCTTTTCGAAAGCCTCGATAGCCGGCCCCTGCGTCAGATAATCAGACTTGAGAACTTTTACAACCGCTGCGATATCTTCATCGGTAATATGCTGCCGACCGTATGGAATAAAGCTCACTCGACTACACCTTCCTGCTGCAGAACGTTTTTGAGCTGTTCGACATCGAGCCATTGGGTATTGGTGTCGCTGGCGTATTCGAAACCGTCGATTACAGGTATGGCGCCTTCCGGCAGCACTACTTTCCAGAACGGGAAATCGGGCATTTTAATGTAGCGGTCGCCCAGCTCGAAAAGATGCCGCGAATCGTCGCGCGAGATCATCATTTCATGCAGTTTTTCGCCAGGCCGGATACCGATTTTCTTTATTCTGCAGCCGGGGGCGATGGCCTCGGCCAGATCGGTGATGCGCATGCTCGGGATTTTCGGAATAAACAGTTCGCCGCCGTTCATGAGGTTGAATGAGTCGATAACGAACTGAACCGCCTGCGGCAGGGTTATCCAGAAGCGGGTCATGCGTTCATCGGTAACCGGCAGATCTTCGCCCTTCGCCGCCAGTTCGCGGTAAAGAGGCACCACGCTGCCGCGGCTGCCGAGAACATTGCCGTAGCGCACGACCGAAAAACGGGTAACCAGCTTGCCGGAATAAGCATTCGCGGCAATGAAGAGCTTGTCAGAGCAAAGCTTGGTGGCACCATACAGATTCACCGGGTTGCAGGCCTTGTCGGTGCTCAGGGCGACGACCTTCTGAACGCCGGCTTCAAGAGAGGCGGTAATCAGATTCTGCGCTCCCATGATGTTTGTCTGAACCGCTTCGAACGGGTTGTATTCAGATGCCGGCACCTGCTTCATCGCAGCTGCGTGAATGACGTAATCGACACCGGTAAGGGCGCGATAAAGCCTCTTTTCGTCACGAACGTCACCGATAAAAAATCGCAGACGGTCAGATGCAAACATCTGCTGCATCTGATACTGCTTGAATTCGTCGCGTGAGTAAACAATGATCTTGTGCGGTTTGTGGTCGCGCAGAACTTTTTTAACAAAGGCTTTACCGAAAGATCCGGTTCCACCGGTTATCAGAATTGATTTGCCGTCCAGCATCGGTTCTCCTTTTTTGTCTCAGTTTCGCCC
>JAKQKW010000472.1 GCA_029560455.1 Candidatus Rifleibacteriota bacterium | reverse complement strand
TTCTGCAAGTTCATTCATCCATTCCCGGCTTCGGCCTCAGGCCGAACCGGGGCGGCAGGCGCGAGGGGAGCGGGTTGCGTGAAGGCGTCAAGCCGTAACGCTTCCCGCTCACAGCGCGACTGCCGCCGAGCACAAAGCCTCGCTGCGCAAAAAAAGACAGAAGTGTAAAAGGTGATTTATGGCGTTTCTGACCCAATTCGCATCGTTTTTCATCAGCCCGTTCGGCGAACCATCGGTTTGTGACGAACTGAATAAATTCCTGCGCTCGCGCCGCATCGTCAACGTCGAAAAACGCCTGATTGACGGTGAACGCGGCACCGGCTGGCTGTTTCTGGTTGAATACGGCGAAGAGTTGAAACCGCAAGGTGGCAGTAATAATGCCAGAATCGATTACCGCGAAATTCTGAACCAGCAGGAATACGCCCTTTTCGACCGGCTTCGCGAACTGCGAAAAACAATCTCAGAAAAGCAGGGGGTTCCGGTTTATGCAATTTTCACCAACGAACAGCTTGCCGCCATGGTTAAATCGCCCCCGGCAACGCTTGGCGATTTCCATACAATAAGCGGGGTGGGAGAGGGCCGGGTGAAGCAATACGGCGAAGCGTTTCTGGCTCTTTTATTAAACAGGCAGGCAGAAAATGGTGAAGCGGGTAAATAACCTCTTGGCTCAGATCACCGATCGCCAGAACATCAGACTTGCCTGGCTCAAAGCCATCAAAGGCAAACGAAAGGCCGCCGACGTGCTCGGCTTTCAGAACGATTTTTTAACGAATATCGAACGGGTGCGTGAACGCCTCATGTCTGCCGACCCGGTCTGGGGCAAGTATAGAAGCTTTCTTGTCAGAGACCCGAAATTGCGGGTAATCAATGCCGCCGCCCTGCCGGAGCGAATCATGCACCACGCCATAATGAACATTCTCGAACCGGTGTTTGAGAGATTTCAGGTATTTCACAGCTATGCCTGCAGAAAGGGCAAGGGCACGCACGCCGCCGTTATGCACGCTTTCAGGCAGACAAAAAAGTTCGGTTTTTATCTCAAGCTCGATGTGCGCAAATATTTTGATTCTATCGATCATCGAATTTTGCTGCGTCAAATTTCCCGGCTGATCAAAGACGAGCAGGTTCTGCTGCTTTTTCATGGCATTATCAGCAGTTACAGCACCGGGGAAGGGCGCGGCCTGCCGATCGGCAACCTTACCAGCCAGTATTTTGCCAACCATTATCTTGCCGGTCTCGATCATTACATTCTCGAAAAGCTCGCACCGGGCGGATATGTTCGCTACATGGACGACATAGTCATCTGGCATTCTGACTTCGAGAAGCTCAAGCATCTGCTTGAAGCGGTAAAGGCTTTTTGCTCAACTGAATTGAATATAGAACTGAAGCAGGCGGTAATGGGGGCAGTGAGTGAAGGGGTGCCGTTTCTTGGTTTCATGGTCAGGCCATCAGGAATTTTTCTGCTGGGCAAATCAAAACGGCGCATGAAAAAACGTGCCAAAGCCATCGCAGAAGACCTGGCCGCCGGTTTGATCGATGATGAAAGGGCGGCATTGAGGGCAACAAGTATAAATGCCGGGGTTCTGATTGCGCGAAGCCGCGCGTTTCGTGCCAGACTCTGGAAGGAAAGCGGCCATGGGCTCGAACCGTGTGATACGCGGCGGTAGTTTCAACAATTCTGCTGACAACGCTACCGTAGCCAACCGTAACAACACCAACCCGTATAACCAGAACAACAACATCGGGTTTCGCGTGGTTCGGCCCTGAGCCCTGCAAAGGTGCGGGCACCGCTGCAGAACCGGCTGTTTTCCTGCATCAGCTTTTGCTGTTGCGAACATGAGAGAAAACCGCCTGCCAGTATCTGCGAGAACGCCGGCGTCGGATCCAAAAACAATTCGGGCAATTTTAGAATTGCATCACCCACCCCGACTGAGGTAATTACTGCAGATCGGCTATCTTAAAATGCCTCAGGTATTGGGCGTCGATGCAGGCAGTCGGGTTATCTCGTCTTCGCTCAAACCGGTGATTTTTTGAATCAGGGCGGCAGGCATGCCTTCGGCTTTGAGTTTTCCGGCAATTTCGAGCTTTTCTTCGTTTCTGCCTTCAGTTCGGCCTTCAATCAGGCCTTCAACCCGGCCTTCTTCGCGACCGATAGCCCGGCCTTCCTTGATCGCGGCGCTATGCCTGATTATCTCTTCGATGCGGTCACGTTCGCGGTCTTCCATGCGCAGGCGCATCGCCGCGTCGGCGTTCAGCTTAACATGCTCTTCAAGGGCCATGGCCAGTTCCTCCTCATCAGGAAACACCG
>JAKQKW010000463.1 GCA_029560455.1 Candidatus Rifleibacteriota bacterium | reverse complement strand
TTCTGCAGATAGCTGTCAAGGTTTCTGGTTGCTGCGGAGCTGATTTTTTGCAGCAAATCAGTATTGATCTGCACTCTGGTGTCTCCTGTCGATGCTGTGTCTCTGCAGAAATTATTAAATACTGCCGGCTGGAAACCGGTTATTATGTTGATATCAGACCTGGTTTTTGGCGAGGCTTACCGTCAGTTTTCGGCCTTCCATGGGCTGGTCGTTCATGCCGTCAACCGCAGCCTGTGCGCTGCCAGCATCGGTGAATTCGACGAAGCCGTACCCACGTGACCTTCCTGAGTTGCGGTCCATGATTACCTTGGCACTGACAACCTGGCCAAATTTTGCAAATTCTTCTTCGAGTTTGCGGTTGTCAACGCTGAAAGGCAGGTTTCCTACAAAGATCTTAGATGACATTTTTTTCTAATCCTCCAAACTTGACACAACTCTCTCTGTATTTGAACAAAAGAGGTTATATTCATTTTCTCTCAGTACCGGAAAAATTTCAAGTTGATTGTAAAAAAACGTTCTCCGCGACAAATAAATATTCATTGGCATCTCGTCACTGTACAGTTTGTTGTACCCGTGAGCCTGCTCTGGTTGCGGTGTTTTTTCAGTCAAGAGTTGAGTTTGCGGCACTTTTGATTTCTTGACAGCGCGTTCTCTGTATGCTACTATTCACAGATATTGTCTGAGCATCAGACGGGTTGTTCGTCATCTGGTTTCGGCAGAATACGCCGATTCTGGCATGCGACAGCTGGCTGGTCTCAAACTCGCAAGTTCTATCAGGTTATCATGAAAGCAAACATAATCGGTTCCAGTGCAGCATTTACGGATGTTCTAAACCTTGTAAGCAGGGTTGCTGGTAACGATGTGACCGTTCTGATAACCGGAGAAAGCGGAACCGGCAAAGAGATGGTTGCCGAAACCATAGTTCAGCAGAGTCCGCGCAAGGTAAAGCCGTTTCTCAAGATCAATTGTGCGGCAATACCTTCTGAGCTCCTTGAAAGTCAAATGTTCGGGCATGAACGAGGTGCCTTTACCGGGGCGGTGAGCCGCCAGGAAGGCTGCTTTGAACGTGCCGACGGCGGATCGCTGTTCCTTGATGAAATAGGCGATATGGCGTCGATGACCCAGACCAAGCTGTTGCGTGTATTGCAGGAGCAGGAGTTCGAGCGCATCGGCGGCAACGAAACGATTCGCGTCGATGTGCGCCTGATAGCAGCGACCAACAAGACGTTGCTCGAAGAGATCAAGCGCGGCAAGTTCAGAGAGGACCTTTTTTACCGGCTCAATGTTGTCGAGATTCATATTCCGCCGCTGCGTGAGCGCATGGAAGATGTGAACGAACTGGTAGAGCATTTCGTAGCAGAGTTCAGGCAGAAGTACAACAAGCCTGATCTGGCGGTGAGCAGGCAGGGTATGCAGACACTGCTCAACTACAGCTGGCCTGGCAATGTCAGAGAGCTGCGCAACGTCATCGAACGCGCAGTGGTATTGTCGAGAACCGCCCAGATCGAATCGGAAGACTTCCCTGAAAAAATCCGGCAGCCTTCGCTGTTGCCAGGTGACAGTGCTGAAGAAGACCACATCTTTACACTGCAGGAAATGGAGCGGATGTATGTGCGCAAAGTGCTCGAATATGCCGGCGGTAACAAGTTAAAAGCTGCCCGGTTGTTGAATATAGACCCTAAGACCTTGCGAACAAAATTAGGTTAGGACGGCAGACAAGCATGGAAGAAGTAATTCTGGTGAACAAGATGGAAAGTGTCGTCAAGCAGATGGCTGAGAAGATGCTGCCCGAAAGTGGCATCTGCAGTTGTTCGCGTTGTCTTCTCGATGTACTGGCGCTTGCTCTGAATTCTTTGCCGCCGAAATACGTTGTAACCAACATTGGTAACGCTGTTACCAATGTTGATCTCGATTCGTCGCAATGGAAAGCGAACGTCACCATGGCCGTCTGCAATGCCATCAATGTTGTTAGGAGCCGACCCAGGCACAGTTGATTGTGCCTGATTTATCGTGGAGGACAAAATGACCGACCAAAAATCAGAAAAGGAAAAACTCAGCTTCGAACGAAAGGATGCAACCAAGGGTTACATAGTACTTTCGCTGATCGGCGACCTTGACATGTGGACACAGCCAGTTGCCAAGGAACAGATTCAGAAGCTGATCGATGAAAACAAGGTAAAAGTGGTTCTCGATCTTGAGAGAACCAATTACATAGATTCTTCTGGCCTTGGATTCTTTATCGGCACGCTCAAAAAATTGCGCGATGCCGGTGGAGAGCTGATTCTGATCAATCTGAATGCCTATATTTACGGCATTTTCCAGCTGATTCAGCTGCAGCACATTATCAGAACCTACGACAGTCTCGAAGAAGCTACCAAAGAATTTTAACCCCAAAGGGAGAACGCGAAGATGAAACAGAATATCCACCCCAAAACCAATCTGATCAACGTAACCTGTGCCTGTGGCAACTCATTCGAGACCATTTCGACTGCAGCTGAAATGAAGGTCGAAGTTTGTTCTGAATGTCACCCCTTCTTCACCGGCACTCAGCGCTTTGTCGACACCACCGGTCGTGTTGAACGCTTCAAGGCCAAACTGGAAACCCAGAAGAAGGTTGCCGAAGCAGCCGCTGCCACTAAAAAGGCCAAAAAAGAGCCCAAAGCCAAGACTGAAAGCAAAGCCGAGTAACCGGTTTTATGGCCAGTAAAAATCTGCTGCCAGGTGAAAAGCCGCGGGCAGCAGATTTTTGCTGCTTTAACTGATTGAACGGGAGCGTGAATTGACTGTCCTGTTGATGCGCAATACGCCTGATCCTGATCGTCTGGTGGCCTTGGCGGCCCGCCGTTGTTATTCGGCCCGCGCTGCCGGAGAGATCGAAGAACGCCTGTCTCTCGAAGAAATCGAACGTCTGCTTGATTATCTGCGTCAGCGAAACCATCTGTCGCCATTCGAGCATGCCGAGTTCACCTTTTCGGTAGATGGCGTTTCGCGAGCTCTGTCGCACCAGCTGGTGCGGCATCGCATTGCTTCATATTCGCAGGAAAGCCAGCGTTACGTAAATTACCTCAAGGTGCAGCAGCTGCCTTATGTAGTACCGCCCAGCATTGCTGAAAATCCTGAAGCTGCCGAGATTTACCGACGGGCGCTCGATGTTACCCTGACTGCCTATCGCGATATGGTAAATGTCGGCGTAAAACCTGAAGATGCACGCTATGTCTTTCCCAACGCAATTGAAACCAAACTGATTTTTACCTTTAACGCGCGCAGTCTGTTTAATTTTTTTGAACAGCGCTGCTGTATCAAGGCACAATGGGAAATCAGAAACCTGGCATTTGATATGCTCAAGGCCGTGCGCAAGGTGGCACCGCTGATTTTCAAGAGTGCCGGCGCTCCCTGCCAGTTTGCCAGTTCGCCATATTGTCGTGAGAACGACCATGAATGCCCGTTATACAAATCCATGATGAAGAGGACAAGCGAAAATGACCAGCAAAACCCTGGAAGACCTTAGAAAAGATCTCGATGCACTCGACAACAGAATAGTAGAACTGCTGGATCAGCGCGCAGTAATGGCGCTTGATCTGAGAGCAGCCAAGCTGGCTGCCGGCATCGAACATACGCTGGTACCGGTAAGAGAGTCACAGGTTTTTGCCCGCCTTGGCCAGGCTCGTTTGAACAAGCTGACGCATCAGCAGCTCGAACAGATTTTTGTAGAGATCGTTTCTGCTTGCCGTCAGCTGCAGGCGCACAACCGGGTTTGTGTTCTCGATGAAAAAGCCGGCTGGGTGAACGCTGCTGCTGTCAACCGTTTTGGCAGGTCCTGCGAGGTAGTTGCCGCCGATACCTTTGAAGATTTTACTTCTGAGCTGGCCCGGACTGCCGGCACTTTCGGCTTTGCCTCGTTTACACCCGATTTTTCTTATGAACGTCTTAATTTTATCGATGCGCTGATGTCAGAACGACTTTATGTCGTCGAAGAATTCAATCATTCGCCTGAATTTTGCGTGGTCAGCAACACTGCCAGAGACCTTTCTGAGGCCGGTGAAATTTGTGTTACCGCTGATATGCTCAGGCAGCTGCGGCAATTTTTCATTTCACTTTCCTATGATCTCAAGATCAAGATCTGTCGCAGCATGACCGAAGTTCTCGAAAATATGCAGAGTGTTAATCCTGTGGCTGCCGTTCTGCCGCTTGAGATTGCCAAATCGGTCGAAAGCCTGATAATTCTGAGAGCCGGCCTTAAAATTGAATCTATGCCGAGAATAAGATTTTTTACCCTGTCGCCAAAGCCGGTTAACGATTACGCCCCAGGTCTGAAGACACTGCTGCTCTGCGCCATGGACGAATACAGCGACAAATTGAGCATGGTTTTTTCAGAACTCAGGCAGCAGAAAATTCAGGTTACCGACGTTCACAGTGTCGAATTTTATGGTAAGCCTTTTAACAGCATCGTTGCCATCGAAATGATCCTGCCAGAGAGTGAAGCGAAATTCAAAGAAGCGGTAGCCAGAATTGAGTCTGCCAGCCTGCTTCTCAAAATCTGCGGCTATTTTCCGGTTTTTCGCGAATAAATCATGAAGATTGTCATTTCGGGCGGTACTGAGATCGGGCTGCTGTTTGCAAAAGTTCTCGCCGACAAAAACGATCTGCACGTCATCGAAAGCAATCCAGAAGCGATAAAAAAGCTCGAACAACTTGACCTGCAGGTTGTTGACGGTAACCCAACCGCTCTTTCGGTTTTGCAGGAAGCGAGAATAGAGCATGCCGACGCTTTTATCGCCTGTGCCCATTCAGATGAAGTGAACGTCATTTCATGTCTTGCCGTAAAACAGATGAGCAAGGCCCGCACCTTCTGCTTCGTCAATCGCGCGCATTATTTCGAAACCTTTGCTGGCGAGCTTGGCGAAGAATTGATAATCGACCGCATCATCTGGCCAGAAATGCTGCTGGGTGAGTATATCGCGCAGATTATCACCGTTCCTGGAGCCATCGATGTCAAGATTTTCGAGAGTGAAGATCTTAAACTGCTCGAATTCAGACTTAAGTCCGGTGACGCCGCCATCGGCAAACATCTCAAGGATCTCAATATTCCAACCGGAGCTCTTGCCGTTGCGTTGTTTCGTGAAGAACACGTTGTTATTCCGGGAGGTATGACGAAGCTGGCAGAAGGTGACAAGATCATCTTCATCGGGCACGAAGCCAGCATGCGCAAGGTTGAGCAGCGCTTCAACCCGGCGCCTGGGCGCAAAAATCAGAACGTCGTCATCGTTGGTGGCGGCAATGTCGGCTTCATTCTGGCAAAAGCTCTTGAAATGAGCGGTAATGTCAAAGTTCGTCTGATCGAATCTTCGATGAAGCAGTGCGAAAGCCTGGCAGACCGCCTGAGCGACAAGGTTCTGATTCTCAATGCCGATGGCACCGATCCAAACTTTTTGCGGGCTCAGCAGGTCGCCAACTGCGACTGTCTGGTAACACTGACCGGTAACGATGAACGCAACCTTTTTGTATCCATGCATGCCAAGCAGTTGAATGCCAAAAAAGTCATCACCCGTGCCCACAATGTCGATAATATCGATTTTTTCGAAAAACTGGGGGTCGATGTCGCGCTAAGCTCTCAGTTCATTGCTGTTCAGAGCGTTAACCGGCAGATTCTCGACGAGAGCGTCGATGTCTTTACGATTTTCGAGAAGGGTAAGGCTGAAATTCGTGAGGTTTCGGTTCCGGCGCATTTTCCGCCGACTAAACTCATGGATCTGAAACTGCCGGAAGGTGTCATCATTGCAGCAATCCGCCGTGGCGGCCGTACCATGGTGCCCTGCGGTCAGGATAAAATCAAAGGCAAAGACAACTTGCGCGTATTCTGCGCTTCTGACCGTGGCGAGACTCTGCTTAATTTTCTGCAGGAATACACTGAAGCGGCTGAAATGGCTGAAGAAGAAGCAGATTCATGATCCGGTTTCGCATAGTCTTTTCGGTTGTTGGCATTATCGTGCAGGGTTTTGCAGCGCTGATGCTGGTTCCGTTGCTTGCGGCGCTCCTGGCAAAACAGTATGATTCTGCCGGCATGTTCGTGTTGTGCAGCTTGATCGGCCTGATTAGTGGACAACTTGCCTGGCGGTGTCATAAGGAAAAGAACTTCGACGATCTGACTCGCGTAGAAGGCATGGCGGCGGTAGCTTTCAGCTGGATGGGAGTTGCTCTTGTCGGCGCTTTTCCTTATCTTGGCTTCGGCATAGGTTTTATCGATGCTCTTTTCGAGTCTATGAGCGGGTTTACTACTACCGGTGCAACCATTCTCAAAGACTTTTCTATTCTCAACAGTTCGATGTTTTTTTATCGCAGCTACACTCAATGGCTGGGCGGCATGGGGATTCTCGTTCTGTTTGTCGCGGTTCTGCCGCATCTGGCCATTTCTGGCCGTCAGCTTTTTTTCGCCGAGACTTCGTCAGCCAGCAAAGAAAAACTTACGCCGCGTGTCAGTGATACCGCCCGCCGTCTCTGGGGCTGGTATTTTTTTCTGACAGTTCTGCAGTCGGTCATTCTGTTCGGTCTCGGCATGCCGCTGAATGACTCTATCGCAAACTCCTTTTCATCGATGGCAGCCGGTGGTTTTTCGCCGAATCCCGAGAGTATCATGGGCTATAAAAATCCTGGCGCGGAATGGGTTATCATTATTTTCATGTTTCTGGCTGGCGCCAACTTTACCTTGCAGGTTAAAGGAATCAGGGGCAACTTCGGTTCGTTTTTCAAAAATCCGGAACTTCGCCTTTATGTGCTGATTATCGCAGTTGCCACTATTCTGCTGTCTTTGAATCTTTACGCTGCCAATTGCGAAGCTGGAATGTTCTGCACCTTGCGCACAGCTCTGTTTCAGAATATCAGTATACTGACTACGACAGGCGCTGCCACTGTTGATTTTGAATTGTGGTCTGACGGCGCCAAGGTTATTCTGCTCGTTCTGATGTTCATTGGTGGCTGTTCGGGCTCGGCCGGTGGCGGCATCAAGGTCGTGCGTCTGCTGCTCATGCTGCGTTATCTTGGTTGCGTTCTGCTTAAAGCAATTCATCCCAGCGCCGTCATAACCATCAAGCTTGAAAAGAGGATTTTCAAGGAATCTGAAATACAGCCGATTTTTTCTTTTGTCGCTTTGTATCTTGCTTTTTTCGCCGTTGGCGGCACCATTACTGCTTTGCTTGAGAACAATCTGATTGTCGGTTACACCGGTGCCATTGCTACACTTGGCAATATTGGTCCGGGCTTTGGTTCTATTGGCCCGATGGGCAGCTTTGCTGACCTGCACTGGCTCACCCGCTGCATCTATATTTTTCTGATGTGGGCTGGTCGCCTCGAAATTATGGCAGTTGCCGTCTTTCTGCGTCTTGAAACCTGGAGAGATTCGCGCTGGTAGATAAGCCTTCAAGGAGAGTATAAGCATGCAGCAACATGTTATACATGAATTTCAATCACTTTCTGAACACGGCTTTAACCCGGCAAAATTTCTCGTACTTGCTGCAATTGCCTGTGTTGTTCTGATCACCGCTTTTTATCATGAATACATGACAGCTCCGGTCAGTTTCTGGAACCTGCAGAAAATGGTTGCTGCAGACAAGGTAGAAGTCACGAATGTGCTGGCGACTGCGCCGAAATTGTCTGAACAGCAAAAAAAAATACTGCTGGGCATTGCAGTGACTAACAGTTCTGTAGATACGCTGAGGTTTCTTCTGGCGCAGCCAATGTTCGCAAGCCCCTCACTGCTGGCCGGCGCCCGTGACATGGCTGTAAGGTCGCTGCGGCCTGATATGCTGCCGTTGCTGCTTACTCAGGCGCCGCCCGATAATCAGTCACAATGGGCGGCTCAGAGCTTTTCGGAGGCGGTTGTCAACAACGGAAATTTTTTGAGCGATCCCGAAGAAGAGACCCGGCGTGTTCTGGTGACTCGCCAGTTGATCGAACTTGGTGCACTCGACCTGGTCTATCAGCAGGAATTGCTTGAGATGCAGAATAAGACGCCCTTTCCGAAAATGCGAGCTTTGTTGAACGATCATTTTACCGCTGCCAGAAAACCGGAGCCACCTGTTGCTTCAGGAGCTGAACCTCTCGCCGAAATGCCTGAAGCGCCTGCTGAAATGCCTGAGGCCCCAGTTGAAATGCCCGAGGTGGCACCATGAATATTTCATCAAGTGCAAGAATAATACTGGCTATTCTCGGTATCGTTCTCATTACTGTTGCCGCTATTTTCGGAATGCAGTTTGTCGAGATGTTAAGCGGTAGTATCAGCGATACTTCTGCAATATCACCGGCGCAGGCGCCTGTTGTCGTGTTGTCGCTTTTTGGCTTTGCCACAATGCTGCTTTCGTTACTCTTTCCGGATGAAAGCTGGCAGAGGGGTGCGCAGGCAGGTAGCCTGTCACTGCTGTTAATGTTGTATCCGACATTCAGGGCATATACTGGTAGTCTTGAACATGCAACCGGTTTTACATTCGACAACTTATCGCTGGTATTACTTATTGCCGGTTTTGTCGTGCTTCTATGGGCGGCTCTGGCAAAACCGCGTCCGGGTTCAGGCGGCTTTTTGTGTGGCTTCATCGCCGGTCTGATTCCGGTATCCGGGCTCAGCGTTGCATGGGTTGGCATAGCGGGCGTTCACGGCATCTATCTTGGCCTGCTGTCTTTGCCTTACCCGAGACTGGCGGATTGTATGACAGCGCTGATGGATTCATTCACCTTCACTATTGTCGTGATGGCCTGTTTTATGTTCGTTCCGGTTCTGCTCGGGCTGCTAAGCTTTTTGCGCAGCAGGCTGGGTGTGGCTGGGGCATCGGCAGTGCGTTTCCCTGAAAAAGGCTGGCCCGCTGTTCTGTTCGACATGTCGCTGGTTGCTTACCTGAGTATGACTGTTCTGCGGCCGGCAATTTCAATGAGTCTGGATTCATGGATGCGGACGGCTGAAACCATTGGTTACGTGCCAAGGTTTGCGCCGGCTCAGGCCATTCTGTTTTTTTCGATTGCTCCTTTTCTGGTTTTAAGCGGTATTATCTGGGCGGCCTTCGTTGCCACGCCCGGCTGGCGAAGTGGCGAAAACAAGCTGAACGCGATGATGACCGGCGTTAATATTCTGATTGCCGGCTTACTACCCCTGATTCTATATAATACCCTGATGGCGTATGAAATCCTTCTGATTCTTATGGGCAGCACAATTCTGCTGCTGGCCAGATCTGGCGATTCAGGTCAAGGTGGCACAATGCAGGGGGCATCTGCCGATGGAATCGCGACGCGGTTGACGATTGCCGGAAATGTTGTTGCTGTGCTGATGACGCCTCTGATAGCCAGCGCGCTGATAGTTGGCATTGGCTATGTAACTCTGATCAGTTATTGCACGCTTGGCGATGGCAGCTTGAGTTTTGCCGAACTTCGCAAAATGAGCGGAATCGAGGGTGTCTGGGCGCTTACCGCAAGTTTTCATGTGGTCGTCTGCTTTGCCATGATTGCTCTATATGCTTTGAACACAGCCTGGAAAAGCCTGTATGCCCGTATGTTCAGTTCAGATAAAGTTGCTCAGTAAAAGGGTTATTCTGGTTTTTCGATCCAGCCTCCACCGAGCAGTTGTGAATTTTTATAGATAGCGAGGCGTTGGCCGGGAGTCACTGCTGCCAGAGGTTTGTGCAGTTCGACCAGTGCCTTGTCGCCCTGTCTGCGAACAGTGGCTGGCTGCAGCGGCTGGCGGTATCTCGTCTGAATTTCACAGTCGAGACTGTCATGTTCGAAGTCGAGCCAGTTCATGCCATGCGCTGAAAAGCTGTCGCAGAGCAGGCGGTCCGGGTCGGTGCTGACGGTGATGCGGCCGGTTTTTGCGTCGATATCGGTTACATAAGCAGGTTTGCCGAGTGCGATTCCGAGCTTTTTGCGCTGCCCGATCGTAAAGAATTCTATGCCTTCGTGTTTGCCAAGCACAGTGCCATTCTCGTCGACAAACAGGCCTTTGTGTGGTCTGGCGTTGAAATGCCGGCATAGAGTAAGCGCAAAAGTTTCACCTTTGTAGCCGAAGCAGGCGTCCTGGCTTTCCTGCTTTTTTGCATTGGGCAGGCCGAGTTTTTCGGCCATGGCTCTGACTTCGGGCTTGTTCATTTCGCCGAGCGGCATGTGGCAGAAGTTCAGCTGCTTCTGAGTCAGAGCCGAAAGAAAATAGGTCTGGTCTTTTTCGGTGTCGCTGCCTTTAAAAAGTCTGGCTTTTTCAGGGATGTCGCGGTTGATTACGGCATAGTGCCCGGTGATGATGCCGCTGGCCCCGGTTTCTTCGGCAAACCGCTCGAGTACCGGCCCGAATTTAAGGTAATGGTTGCACAAAACGCAGGGATTGGGCGTACGACCGGCCTGGTACTCGTCGAGAGCATATTTGAGAATTTTGTCGGCAAAATCTTCCCGTACCGAGATAAAACGGTGTGTGATACCGAGTTTTTCGGCAACCTGCCGGGCCTGAATATTGTCGTCGAGGCCGCAGCATGATTTGGTTTTTTCGCGACTGTTATCGCAGGTTTTCATTTTGAGAGTCACGCCGATGACCTGATAGCCGCGCTCGAGATAAATTGCTGCCGCGACCGAAGAATCGACGCCGCCGCTCATTGCTGCGATTAATATTTTTGTTTTGCCGGTCATATTGTTACCATCAGACATTATTACAGGCGTCAGCATACCCGATTAACGGCAAAAATGCAAAAACAGAAGAGCGATCCGCAGATTTTACAGATTCCCGCAGATTAAATTTTAGCAATCTATCGAAGGCGGCTAAAAAAAAGAATCCGGGGTTATACCCGGACTGAAAAATAAGGAGGCAAACAAATCCATGCAGTTTTTCGACCTCAAATGAGGTTTTGTTAACGATTATTTTTACAACATCAGCGGACAAAGACAAACAAACTCAGGTGCCCGTCATCTTTGTCGTATCAGTTAAAACGCCAACAGATCGAAAAAAGTTATGGTCAGTTTTTCTGATCGTCTCTTTCGACGGTAACTTCGCTGGTGATCGACTTATAATCTTCTTCTGATCTTATGTAGTTCTGTTCTGAAAACGTCATGTCGAAACTGCTTTTTGACTTGACGCTGCGCGGCCAGCCATCTTTGAGACTGATCAACATGCTGCCTTCGCGCAGAAGTTTAACATCGACTTTGACCTTGTTGCCCTGTTGCATGGCATGATCGGCTTCAGCAATGAATTTGAAGGCAATTTCAGCTTCTTTGCCATCGTTATGTAAGCGTTTGAGAGTATATTCGCCGGTAATGTCGACATCATAAGGTGCCTGGTGAAAATCGACGGCCAACGGCTGAATAAATCTGCGCTGCCATGAATCGCCGACTTTGACCGGATTTTCCGGGTAATATACCAGGTCGTGCTGATAATACATCTTGTGCTCTTCAGGCACATTTTCGATACTGGTCACTACGCCGAGATGGTTTCTGCCCACGGTTATCGGCGTCTGACGACTGCCAAGACCGCTGACCCACAGCAGCTGTTCAAGCACTGATTCATTCATACCCTGATTTGGCTGGCCAGGCAGGTAATAGTCAAGAGCAGCGCTGGCTATCTGAGATTCGGTGCTGATGTTGCCTTTGTCGGCATTGTGAAGCAGACGGACTTTCTGACTTACATTGAGTCTGAAATATGTGTCAATAGCCGGCATAAACAGCATCTGCATGCGGCTTTTGGCATGAACTTCAAGCGCTATTTCGAATCTGCCTGCTTCAGGCGTGGCAAGGCGCAGCAGATAAGACTCCGGCTCAGCGCTGACGCCGCTGGTTAACAGCAAAAGACAAATAACAACAAAGCCAAACATACCGCGCATTTTCATCGAGGTTTCCTCCAGCTGCAGGGTGAACTTTCTCAAAAAGATTCTAGCACATTGGTTCATTGCCTTCCTGCATTTTTTGTTCGCTGTAAAAACGCTGAATTTGCTATACAGCCGGGCAGGTAGTCTGTATCATGTTATCTGTCTGGATTGGCCCTGAGCTAAGAAGATACTTGAACATTCGTTATATATTCGTGCTCAGTGTAGCGGTAATCGTAATCGTAATCGAAACTCGATAACCTTCTCGATTCCGATCACGAGCACGATTTGCCGGCACCTTCGGCTTAGTCTGGTGGCATTCTTATCTGTCTGTGTATTATAAAGTTTGCGGAGATCTTTTTTTGCCTCTGTCACGTAAAATTGCGATTCTTCTGACGGCAGTATGCATATACGGCTTCTTTTACCTCGACTGGTACTGGTCGACTCCGCTTGGCATGACGCCGGTTCTCGATGGC
>JAKQKW010000455.1 GCA_029560455.1 Candidatus Rifleibacteriota bacterium | reverse complement strand
GCCTCGCAGCAATGGTTCCTGAATTTTTCGAATCATCAGTTTCACCAGACGGCTCATAAAACCCTCGATCCTGGGCAGAAAAACTTTCCCTGCCTGAGGCAAAAAATTTATAAGAAATAGTCGTTCTGGCAAGCACTTTTTGCACTAAAAGACAAATGGTTGCAACGGTGGTTGAATTTTGAGATTCTAGAAGAGCTGAAAATAAAACGGAAAAGTTTTTGGAGGGTTATCATGGCAGACTGTTCGAATAAGAACCCGTGCGCCTGCACCTATTCCTGTTCAAAACGTCAGAAATGCTGCGACTGCGTGGCCTATCACCGCAGAATGAAGCAGATTCCGGGCTGTTTCTTTTCGAGCGAAGGCGAAAAGACCTATGATCGAAGTATCGAGGCGTTTATCAAAGACCAGACACGCAGCTGATACCTGAAAAAAAATCAGTCCTCTGTCCAATATACTTTCGAGAGAATACCGAGCGTGCGTCATCCCTGCAAAGACATGGGTCTCAGCCGCTATAGAAAAAGTCTTGCGGGAAAATTGAAACCGGGAGCGATACGATGAACGGAAAGCCATTCTGTGCGGCTTCGATAGTAATTTTCGGCGGTACCGGCGATCTGGCCGGCCGCAAACTGATTCCGGCACTGTGCCGTCTCAATGATGCCGGCCTGCTGCCACATGATTTTCATGTTTTTGTGACCGGCCGCACCGACATGACGACGGCGGCTTTTCTTGAGAGCTTCGTTAACCGCGAGGCCGATCATTTTAAAAAAGACACCCGTTTTGCCTCGGGCTTCGAAAGATTGCGGCCGAGAATTCGCTATCTGCGGGCAAACCCCGGTCTGAAAAATGAAGCGCATGATTTCAGGCGGCGCCTGATGGCTGAAGAGCCGATGGCGGCACCAGCCCGACTGTTCTATCTCGCGGTTCCACCCGCCAGCATGGACAGCTTCATAGAACTGGTCAAAGCCTTTTCTGACGCCCGTACAGACCACAACTGCCCGGAGCGCATTCTCGTCGAAAAGCCCTTTGGCAGTAATCTGGCAACCGCCCGTGAATTGAACGCCAGGCTGCTCGAAGCTTTTTCCGAAGACCAGATTCTGCGCATCGACCATTATCTCGGCAAAGAAGCTGTACAGAACATTTTATACATGCGCTTCGCCAATCTTTTTTTCGAACCGGTCTGGAACCACCGCTTCATCAGCAATATTCAGATTTCGTTTTCTGAAGAAATCGGCATTGGCGGCCGGGCCGGGTATTTCGACCAGGCGGGCATACTGCGTGATGTGGTTCAGAATCACCTGCTGCAGGTTCTCAGCATGGTCGCCATGGAACCGCCCCTGTCGCACCGCCCCGGCGATCTGCATCTCGAAAAGAACAAGGTGCTGAAGGCTCTGCGCAAATACAAACCTGAAGAAGTAGCCCAGGAAACGGTCAGAGCCCAGTATCTGCATGGAATGATCAAGGGTGAACTGGCAAAGGGCTACCTTGAAGAAGATGGAGTCAGAGCTTCTTCGAAAACCGAAACCTATGCTGCCTGCCGCGTATTCATCGACAACTGGCGCTGGGGCGGCGTGCCTTTCTACCTGCGGGCCGGCAAAAGACTCGACCGCAATATTACTGAGATCGTCGTCAATTTCAAGCCGGTCCCCCACTCCATTTTTCCGACCCTTACCGGCAAGATTGAATCGAACCGGCTTTATATCAGAATTCAGCCCAATGAAGGCATCAATCTGCTTCTGAACACCAAACCACCCGGAATGAGCATGCAGGTCAGCAATGTCGGCCTCAAGTTTTCGTATGACAGTGAGTTTGGCGAATACCGGCCAGATGCCTATGAGCGCCTGCTGCTCGATTCGCTTCAGGGTGATTCGGCACTGTTTTTGAGCAACAGCGAAATCGAAGAATCATGGAAATTCATTGACCCGATAATCGAAGGCTGGCAGCAATTCGCGCAGCCGATGTTCACCTACCCCGCCGGCACGCATGGCCCGCGCGAAGCGTGTGAACTGCTCGAAAGGCACGGGCACCGCTGGCGACCATCGGAGGGCCAATGCTGCCCCTGAATCATCAGTTCGTGCTTGCCGAAAGCCCCGAATCTTTTTCCGACACCGCTGCCGCCAGACTTGCAGCAATAATTTCGGCTTTCGGCAAAAAGCCATGCCTGATCAGCCTTTCGGGTGGCAGCACGCCTTTTCCGGTATATCGTGAACTTGCACGCAGACTCGGCAGAAACGGCGCCGGAAGCCGCTGCTGGTGGATGCAGACCGACGAAAGACTGGTGCCGGCGACCGACCCGCGCAGCAACCAGCGTGGCATTAAAGAAAGCCTGATGAGCGGTGGTCACCTGCCACAACATACTTTTGTTCCGGTAATAGTCAGCGAACCGCCGGCATCTCAGAATCCGACGGCATTTGACCATCTCTGCCAGGATTACCACGACCGCCTCAGACAGTTGCCAGACCCGTTACAACCACCGGCGCCAGTCGATCTGCTGATTCTCGGCATCGGCGCTGACGGGCACACGGCTTCGCTTTTTCCTGATACCGACTGGTTGACCCGTTCTTCATTGAATGGCTTTGCTGTTTTTCAGACACGTTCACAGCCAGAACCAAGATTCAGCCTCACTCTCGGGCGGATTCTGCAGGCTCGCGAAATCGTTTTTCTCGTCAATGGCGAAGCAAAATGCGAAATACTCAATGAGATCATTTTTAACCCCGACTGTGATACCCCGGCGGCCCATATCGCCCGTAAAAGAGGGGTTACCTGGATTCTCGACCGTGC
>JAKQKW010000451.1 GCA_029560455.1 Candidatus Rifleibacteriota bacterium | reverse complement strand
TACACATGCGGAGGCCAGGATGGCCGGGAGTCGTGTCGCGCATACGGTGTGGCGCTACACATGCGGAGGCCAGGATGGCCGGGAGTCGTGTCGCGCATACGGTGTGGCGCTACACATGCGGAGGCCAGGATGGCCGGGAGTCGTGTTGCGCATACGGATGGCGCTACACACGCGGAGGCCATGGATGGCCGGGAGTCGTGTTGCGCATACGGTATTAACTGGCAGAAAAAGAAAGGCTGTTTCACCCGTAAGGTGAAACAGCCGCGCGTTTCAGAATCGAGGCGATCAGTCGCGGAAAAAAGCCTTTACCGCATCTTCAAAACCTGACTGGTAGCTGAGGTTAAAACCAAGTGAGGGTTTGGTCATCAACTTGAACTGCCCGGGTGTAAATTCTCCGAACCCGACTTTCAAACTGGCTGGGCCGGCCGAAAGTTCGGCTTCATGCATCGTATAAGAGTCTGGAATAAACTCGTTCAACGGCTTGCCGATATTTTCGAGCTGAGCGGCAATGTCGAGACAGAGTTTTTTCGCAGCCTTCACGACTGTGCGCATATCGGCATATTTAAGTTTATAGGCACTGACCGCCCATACCGAGGCATTTACCCCGACCCAGAAGCCAATTGAATATTTTGAAGCATCCTGAATGATTTCGTTGATCGGCCTTTCGACAAGTGAGCCATGGGCGCCATTGTCGAGCACCGACATCATTTCGTAAGTCGCCGGGTCAAAGGTGAACCAGGCCGGCATGGCCCGGTCAGCGACTATTGGCGCATTCAGAGCCATGATGACACCTTTCCCCTCATCTGCAGCTTTCTGAAGCAGACCAAAGGTGCTTTCAGAAACCAGTTTTTCATCGAGACTTTCGATAAGGGTGCCAACTTCTTCGGGGCCGGCAATAACGATTTTCGGGTCTTTCGCCATTTTCCAGCGGCTCAGCAGGCCGCCGCCGCCCATTACCTGCTCTTCAAGCATGGTATTGGTGATGCCCATGAAAAAGTTGAAAGCCCGCACTGCTTTTTCATCGCCCTGAACCACCGGGTTGATCTGGCGCAGGTCAAAAAGGGCTCTGATTCCGTTCTTTTCGCCGGTGAGAGTGAGAATGATGGCGCGCATGC
>JAKQKW010000400.1 GCA_029560455.1 Candidatus Rifleibacteriota bacterium | reverse complement strand
TTGCGGCTGACCATGATGAATTTCAGGGCCGAAATGTTTTTCCAGAAGGCGTAAAAACCAGGTTCAAGCTCGGCGACAAATTTGCCGTCACGAAAATAAACGCAGGTTTCGCCCTGTTCAACCTGAACCGCTTCGAGCAGTTCCTTCGCAATCGGCGCTTTGCCGATCTTGAACAGCTGGCGGTGTTCGAAACGCGGGTCTTCAACTGTGAATTCTTCGACTCTGATATTTTTCTGTGTTTTCCAGATCAGCTGACGGCCGGCACCCAGAACCGTATAGAAGCGTTCGTCGACCCAGAGAAGTGCGCGCTGATTATCTTTAAGATCGACTGTCACAACCCGGTCACCGAGCACGCCGGTTTTAACGATCTGATCGATTTCTTCATGCCAGACAAACAGGTCCTTTTCGCGCAGCACGTCGACAGTTTCGCCCAGAATGGTTCTGGCAAGATACCAACCCGGCTGCAGCGCCTCAACCAGGCGACCGTTTCTGAACCGCAGGCCCACTTCCGCATTTTTGACTCTTACCAGTCTGATCATAAATTTTCTCCCTTCTGAGCTTTATCTACAGCGGCTTTTCACAAGCCGGAATCTGGCAGTGCCATCGGAACAACCGGTTCATCAGCCAGCCACCCGGCGATGGAAACAGCTTGAGCCAGCCTGCGAATATTTCGCTGGTCTTTCGGGCCTGCCCGGTCGGCAGTCGCCGGAAAAACCACCTCGATACCCGCCGCGGCAAGCGGTATCTGCTGTCTGCATGACCCCCGGGCCGGCTACCTTCACCGCACTGACCGCAGCCGCATTTCTGGCAGAAAGCCCGAAGGCTTTCTGACTCAGAAACTTGGCAGAACGTCGATCAGGCAGATCGGGCCCGGCAGAATCCCCGGTCACTCCTCAGGCGATAGGCTGCTTTTGTTAAAGCAGTAAGCTGGAACAGGATTTGAACCTGCTGCCGATGGCTTATTAGGCCATTGCTCTACCCGATGAGCTATCCAGATGTCTGCATCACCTTCAAACCAGGGCCGACATACCCTTACCCACAGGGCGGGCATCGGTGTGGTCGAATCAACAGACAAAAATATAATTGCAACCGCCGTGCCAGAGTTTATCTTTTCACGATTTCCAGCATCATCAGCAGGTTTTAAAGAATTCTCACTCAAATAATCTTCCGAAATTTATATATTTATATATATTTTTTAGAATTTTTTATATACAATTTTATATACACGCCAAAACTTGTTTTAAAGCGGCAGGAAAATGAAAAAAGTTGTAATCGGGTTTCTCGGAACCGTTCTTGACCGGCGCGGCAAAGAAAAACGCTGGGAAAACTGGCGCCCGTCGGTCGCCGTCTGCCAGCATGAAGACCTGCTTGTCGACCGCTTTCACCTGCTCTGCAGCCGCCGCGACACAGCCCTGGCCGAAGTCGTAAAAGCCGATATCGGCGCCGTTTCACCAGAAACTTCAGTGGTTATTGATTACGTTGAATTCAAAAACCCCTGGGATTTTGAAGAAGTCTTCGCCGGCCTTCTCGACTATTCGAAGCATTTCAATTTCAGCGAAGACGAAGAATACCTGCTGCACATTACTACCGGCACTCACGTTACACAGATATGTCTGTTTCTGCTTACCGAAGCGGGCTTTTTTCGCGGCAAACTGCTGCAGACCGGTCCCGGACGCCAGAATTCACCACCCGGCAGTTACGAAATCATCGATCTCGACCTGTCACGCTACGACAGCATTGCAAAACGTTTTGCCGTACAGACAAAAGACGACATCTCGTTTCTCAAATCAGGCATCAAGACGCGCAACCGGCATTTCAACGAGCTGATCGCCGAAGTCGAGAAGGTGACCCTGCGCAGCGATATGCCGATAATGCTTTCCGGCCCGACCGGAGCCGGCAAATCGCGCCTGGCACGCCAGATATACGAACTGCGCCGACAGCGCAACATGATCAAGGGCCGCTTTGTCGAAGTAAACTGCGCGACCCTGCGTGGCGACATGGCCATGTCGGTATTGTTCGGCCATAAAAAAGGCGCCTATACCGGCGCCACCGAAAGCCGCGAAGGGCTTCTCAAAGCTGCTGACGGCGGCATTCTCTTTCTCGACGAAATTGGCGAACTCGGCCTCGATGAACAGGCGATGCTGCTGCGGGCAATCGAAGAAAAGGTTTATCTTCCGGTTGGCTCTGACAAAGAAGTGCGCAGCGATTTTCAGCTGATTACCGGCACCAATCGCAACCTGCGGCACGAATGTCAGGCCGGTCGCTTCAGACAGGATCTTCTCGCCCGTATCAAATTCTGGGAATTCGCAATCCCTGGTCTGCGCGAGCGACCCGAAGACATCGACCCAAACATCGACTACGAGCTGCAGCAGCATTCGAAAAAGCTCGGCAAACCCGTCAGTTTCAGTAGTGAAGCACGTCAGGAATTCGTCAGATTTGCAGTATCAAACGAAGCAATCTGGACAGCCAACTTTCGCGATCTCAACAACTCGCTTGCCCGCATGATTACTTTATCTGAAGGCAACCGTATCAACCGCGAGAATGTTCAGACCGAAATGGCGAGACTGCGCAAAGAATGGTCGACAGAAAAGCAGTTCGCAGCACACGAAGAAAGGCTCTGCCAGCAGCTGCTGACTACAGAGCAGCTGACAGAAACAGACCTGTTCGACCGGCTGCAGCTTGAAAAAGTGCTCGAAATCTGCCGGCGTTGCGACAGTATGGCCGAAGCCGGCCGACTGTTGTTCAGCAATTCGGCGCAAAAAAAGCGCTCAACCAACGACTCTGACCGGCTGCGCAAATATCTGCAGCGCTTCGGCATTTCCTGGAAAATGATCGGTACAGGCGAATAGCCGCTGAAGGGTTCACTTTTTCAGGGGTTGTGCCGACTGAAAAAAACATTATAATTACAGTACAATTCCATAAATGAGGCGAGTTTTGCACAGCAAACGCAGAACAATAATGGTTCTGGTGATGATGATACAGATCATGGCATCTGTTCAAACCGTGCACGCCTGGGATTGCGTTGAAGCGCACCCGACGATTAACCTTCTCGCCTTCGAACATTTCATCGCCAAATTTAAAGCCGGCCATTACGGCGACAAATTCGTCAGCACCACCATCGACAATGAGGTAAAGTTTCAGGGACTGACCTTCGGTAAGGCCCCCAAATTTGAAAGTGGCGCCAATGCCAAATTGGTTAACGCTGCGCATAATTTTTCAGACTGGCTGGCCCGCGGCGGCTACGATGCCGACATGCCCGAAATCAACATGGGGTTCCGCCACTTCTATGACCCGGTATATGAGCCTCACTATCTTACCTGGCAGAACCGATCGTTTATCCCCAAAAAGAAAAGCAGTTTCGCATCTGAAGAAGCCTTCTTCGCATCTCTGCAATACCGTGCCGATGACTGGAACCCGAACTTCGAATTTGGCTTGAAAGACCGCAAAATCAAGCTCCAGCCCAAGATTTTCCGGCCACAGATCGATGCGGTAACCTGGGCATTCGAACACGAAGAAAATGACCACAACTGGCTGCAGGCAAAACTTGCCTATAAAGCTGCCATGGAAAACAACACCGCCGCATTCGGCAAACTGAACCGCAGCCAGATGTTCGGCAAGGCCTTCCGTGCTGTGGGAGAAACCATGCATCTGATGGCAGACATGGCACAGCCGGCTCACACCAGAGCCGACAGCCACTCGCTGTTTGAACCGATTGAAATGAACGTAAAAGAAAAAATGATCCGCAAAATCATGGGCGACAGGCACAAAAGCCCTGACTTCAAACCCGTTCCCGAATTTGAAATCGCATCTGACATTGAGTTGCCTGAGCTTATGAAGAACCTCGCCGCCTTCACCAACCGGCATTTTTTCAGTAACGATTCAATTTTTGATTATGAAAAATGGCATTTTCCGCGCAACCGAAAACGCCCATACCCATCACCCCAGCTTTCCAAACTCAAACATGAGGCCGGTATCTTTTACGCCTGGTTTGAGACGGTTGGCTGGGTAGCTATGGCCAAAGAAACAGGCTCACCCTTTGCCAAAGTCATCAATGACAACGACAAATACGGGCGTAAAAACCCGCATTTCAACGTCATGCCGAATATGGCAGAAAGCCAGGCAAAAGTTCTTATTCCTCTGGCAGTATTCAACTGCGCCGAGGTTATCAGAGCCTTCCTTCCCTCACTGAGCATCAAGTTCAGCCTTGCACCAGGCGCAAACGGCAAATACCAGGCTTCGGGCGAATTGCTGCACAATGCCGATTACGACAATGAATGGCGCGATATTGGCGCCATCCGTTTTAACGGCCCGGGCTTTATCCAGATCAACAAAAATTACGTAAAATGCGAATTTCGCGACGGGCAGCTTCTGCCCATCGAAGTCGAGCTCAAGTCAGGCGACAGGGTCGCACTGGTCGTCAGAGCCGGCGGCCTTATAACTGCCAGCAACAAGATTTCTATCCCCTGACGGTCAACCCCAAATAAAAGAACCATCGGCCACATTTTTTATAAGAGCCGTTTCTTTATGTGCTGTCTGAAAACCGCATAAGCGTATTGAATTTTACTTTCTCTCAAGCAGAGAAACCTGCAGCCTTGTCCTTGTGAGAGCGGCGCTTTGCCACTATATTTGGGCAAAGCAACATACAAATCTTCTGCTTAAATACTGTTTTTATTTCGACGCACAAACATAAACAAAAACCCGCTGCAGATATGGGTCCTGCAGCGGGCCGTTTAAGACTTTTCGTGAGAACAGAGATTTACTCGAAGGTTTTGCCGATCATGATCACCGTTTTAACGAATTCATAGCGCTCGTTGTTAACCTGCTTGAAATAGGCTGGAGCCGAGTAATAAAGCACAGCTGCCTGAGTCATGTCGACGTAGGCATCGAAAGTACTCATATTTTTGTCGAATTGTTCTTTCCATTTGGCGGTCACTTCGGGGTGGAAGTAGAGAAAGCGCAGCGTCATTTCGCGCAGCAGAATCTGCTTGAAACGTTTGTTGCGGGCCGCATCGTCGAGTTCGACGAACGAGGGCATAAACCATGAATTCTGCGTGATGAACACAAAGCCTTCAGAAGAAAAGGCGGTTTCGGTATCGGTAGTCGGAACATAAGCAATCGCCTCAGTGCAGGTCGAGAAGAACTTCGGCAGTTCGGCAAAAAGCTCGGCAATGGCACTGCGCAGAAGCTCAGGTGCTTCTTTATGTTCGGCCGGCAGAGAAGCTGCAGCGGTGCCAACATCAACCTGCGTCACAACCGGCATATAATCGCCATCAGGAATAGTCGGAGGCGGTCTGGTGCCGGGAGTTTCAACCGTGCCACTGGCATTGTTGTTGCCACCGTTATTATTGCTGCCGCCGTCATTGATCGGCTTGTCGTTCCAGCCACTGACGCTCTGCCCGTTCATCAGGTTGGTTTTAATAAAATCGAAGCGGCTGGCAAATCTGCTCTGCAGAGTAGCCGGGTCGGTGCAGTACATCGACACGGCAAATGCCAGGTCTATCCAGGCGGCAATTTTTCCTGGCGCAGTTACCATATTGGTTTCAGCTGCCGGACTGTAAACCTTGGTCGGAAAAGTAGACCCGGCCGCAATGGCAGCATACCTCTTGCCGACCTCAGGGTTTTCCTGCAGAAAACTGTAGGTCATGCCGCGCACAAGAATTGTCTTGAAGCGGGCCAGCAGCTGAGCTTCGGTCGGGGTGCTGCCATAAACTTCTTTAAACCTGCGGTAATACATAACCGATGGAGTCATGACACCGGCACCAGCCCAGATTATACCGTGCTGATCATTGAAGCCGACGTATTTTGTCTCATACTGAACCGGTGAAGGGTCGAGAAATACCATGCGGGTATACATGCTGAAGCTCGCCGGAACCGCTTCAAACACCTCTTTGATAGCCTGAACATAGTTAAGGCTCCAGGTGTTCTGGTTTTCGCCCTCATCTTCGGCAATCACCACATTGAATTTTTCATTTATCGAATCTTTGAGTGCCGTCAGAGCGTCGGTGCCGGTAGCCACTTCAAGGGTCTGGTAAACCGAATCAAGATAGCTGGCATTCTGAGCCATTGCCGGCGAAACCAGCAACATCAGAACCAGAACAAAGGCTGCAATCTGCTTTTTCATGGTTTTACAGATCCTTTACTGCAGGTATTCCTTGCCGTCCATAATATACTGTTTGATGAAGTTATAGCGGTTGAGGTCCATGGTAGCACCGCTGCGCGACACAAACATGCCGTTTCTGATCGAGCCGCCAGTGTAATAGGTGGCAACCGATTCGGCCATGTCTTCAGCAGGCTGGGTGCGGCCATAACCGGTAGGGCAGGTGCCAGCGAGACGGCCACCAGGCCAGAAGGTTCTCGACCAGGTCTGGTAGACCTGCGGGTAGGTATTCTGGAAACAATGGGTCATTTCATGCACCAGGGTGCGCTTGAAATTGTATTTGAGGTAAGCCATCTGCTCTTCAGTGGTCGGCGCTCGGCCATAGGCGGCTGTGAGAGAATTCATGGCTCCCTGGGTCATTTTTACGCTCAGGTCAAGCATGTGAACCTTGCGTTCTGGAACGATAACGTAAGCTGCGGCGCTCGGCGGAATAAATGAAGCATTGGGTTCTCCATCACGGTAAACCATGTCAGTGCACTTGCGGAAAAAAGCGGGAAGCTCGCCAAAGGCTTCATCTGCAGCCTTAAGCTGGTTAAGGCTCCATTCACGGCCGTTAGTGCCATTGGCAAGACTGATATTATATTTGGCCTTAACTGAAGCGCGAATCGATTCGGCATCAGTTGCAGTCTGCGTTTGGGTCTGAGTCTGGGTGGGCGTCTGAGTTTGGGTCTGGGTCTGGGTTTGAGTCTGAGTCTGAGTTTGAGTTTGAGTTTGAGTCTGAGTTTGGGTTTGGGTCGGGGTCTGAGTTTGTGTTTGAGTCTGAGTTTGTGTTTGAGTTTGAGTCTGGGTTGCGGTCGAGGTTGCAGTTGAAGTGGCAGTAGAAGTCGGCGGCTTCGGCACAATGCGCTGGCACGGGATTACAACAACCACAATGCGGGTGCCACAGATTTTGCCGGCAATAATGCGCATCAGACTGTTTATAATGTTCTGCAGCTTTTCGATTGCCTTCTGCTGCGCCGGATCACCGGTCGGGTCAGGCACATCGACTACCTCGGGCGGCTGGTCATCATTTTCGACATACTGCGGCACGCCTTCATCGCTGACGGCAGAAGTACCCGAATCGCCGGCACGATAAATCGTGTCGAGGTAGCTGCCATCTTCGCCTGCCGCCGAAAAAACGCTGGCAAGCATAAAACAAAGCGCGAACAGCGCCAATGTCAGTCTTCTGTTCATAATAACCTCCCGCCGTACATATCTTCCATCTAATTATACGAGTTTTTCCGACAGTTCGTTGCAAAAAAATCACTGCACAAACTTCAGCAAAATTCAGGGATTATTAAGCTGTCGGTTCAATCTCGCCGGAAACAGCGAAGTTTTGATCGCAAAAGGCTTTTCCTTGCCAGAAGAGGTTTTCAGCTGCAGATCAAGCCCCAGACTGATACGAAATGTTCCTGAACCCCCCGTAGCGAAATGCTCAAGCTGCATCTGCCAGGTCAGAGACGCCACATGATCTTTTATCAGAACTTTTTCTGCTTCGTCAGCCTCGCGCCTTGTCAGGCTGCCACCGTCTTTCCCGCGCGCGTAGTTGTAAACCACCGGTAGAATGCGGCCATGCCGGCTGCTGTAAATGTTAAAAGTCAGATGGTCTGGAAAAGCCTGAAGCTGCTGCTCGATATTCCCGCCGCCAGGGCCGCTGAGCACGGCATTATTCAGATCAGTGCGCAACCTGGCGATAAACAATGCGCTTTCCTGCATCAATACGGCAACGTTTTCGCTGCGTGAATATCCCTGTCGAAAATTGGTGAACAACATGATGGCGGTACCAAGAAAAACGGCTGAAACCCCGCAGACCACGAGGATCTCGGTAAGGGTAAAGCCCGGCCGCTTTTTATTAACGACTTTCATTGGCCACCAGCGTTTTAAGAGTGAATTCACGGGTTTTGTCAGCCGCCCTGGCCGACGGAAAACCGATCTTCACCGTAATTTTCTTGAAAACCACCTTGTTATCGCGCTTGATCTCTTCTATTTTCAGAGACGGCTTCAGGTCATCGACCGGAGTAATTTTGAACAGCACCGGGCTGTTGGCGAGTTGCGACCCGTCGACCACCTGTGAAGAATCATAGCTTCCTGGTTTTATGAGGTTGAAAGGCAGAGAAACAATCTGTTCCATCAGTTCAAGAGCCGCGGTATGAGCCCTGAATTCAGATTCAGTCACCTGAATATTGACGTTGCCTGAAGAAAAAGTCATGAAGACGGGCAGCATGATCATCGACAGAATGCCCATCGACAAAACGATTTCGATCAGCGACAGACCGCCGCGGCATTCTTTTCTATTCATTCCAGTATGAATCCTTGGGGTCGACGAATACCCGGTAATAACGGTCGTAGCCGGCCGCAGTCGGATCCTGGCCGGGTCTGAAACGCGCAATTCCGCCCTGAAATCTGTGATCGGCATAGATGGAGCCGACACAGAGAGTGCCGAACAGATCGAATTTTGAACCATAGGCCAACTCGGCGGCAGGAGCGATAAGATTAACATGGTTCGGCTGGGTTGACGCAAAAGACACCGAACCGGTGCCACCAAGCACTATTGTCAGCATCTGCCCGGCATCGGCACAGGTCACCCCGCGCAGCACCAGATTACCAGAATCAAGAATTATCATGCCGCCACCGCGCACAATCATCGGCTGCGGCCGCCCGGCCGCCGGAATCTGCATAT
>JAKQKW010000399.1 GCA_029560455.1 Candidatus Rifleibacteriota bacterium | reverse complement strand
TTCATAGATCTTGATAACTGGTCGCAGGGGCAGACTACCGTAGTAAAAAAAGTTAACTTTTTCAATGGCGGAAATCTTGATCTTGTAAATCTTAAAGTCTCACCCCCGCTGGGCAGTGCCACCTTTATAACCGTTTTACCCTCAAACCCCGGAATGCTTTCGATCGGAGATTTGTCACATCTTGATGTTTCCGCCACCGTGCCTGGTCCGCAGCCTAACGGCGTGTATATTGCCACTTTCACGATCTATGATGATGAAGACGGTGATGGCCTTACTCCATCAGATGCACGGAGCGAATTTGCCGTAAAGATAGGGGTTGGTAACAAAAGCTTCACGATTTCCCCGGCTACTCTTAATGCGGGCAATGCGACCCCGTCATTTGTCGTCGAAAACTTGCCATTTCAGATCAACAACACCGGGATACTGGGTTTGACGGCACTGAAACCTCTTGCTGGAGTCATGATCAACGGGGCAAATGAAATCGCGAGTAATCAGATTGCCATTTTTCTGCCGGCGACTGTCGCTGCCGGTGGCGCTCCGGGAGATTCCAGACTGAGCATATATATTCCTATGGGTACCCCTGCCGGGGCTTACCTTGGAAAGATGTGGGTTTATGAGGATAATAACGGCAATTCTGTTTATGACAATGGTGAGGCTTCTGCCTCTTTTAATCTTACGGCAAATGTTCCCTCCTACTCTGCGGTGCAGGTTATCCCATCGACCGTAGATCTTGGCGATGTGGCTGCAGGGACTGGCATCAGCACCACTTTTCTTTGCCGTAATATCGGCAACGTGGCCCTTAATAAACTTCATTGGCAGAAAATAAATCTCACATCCGGCGCCAGCACTATCCCGATGGGGGCTTATTCATTTCCCGGCGGGGAGCCTTTTGCGGTGCCGGCAGGTGAGTTGTTCACGCGCGAGATAAGCATTAACGTTCCCGGTGGTCAGCCAGACGGGAGTTATGTTGGCAATCTGTCGTGGCTCTTCGAAGACAACGTCGTAATAAATGCCAGTAGAGATGTTAACGAGCCACAGAGTGGTTTCAGGGTCGCATGTCGTGTTGGCAATCTTCAACTGCAGGTAATCGAGCCGGGCGGCGGAATTGTGTCTAATGGCGACCCGAATGCTTTGTCTGCTGTAAGTAATTTTTCTGTAAAAAATACCGGAACTCTTACCATTGCAAGACCAAAGGCTACAGCTACCGCTCTGATCGGGCCAGATACAATACCGGCCGCAGCAAATGTTTTTGCGCCAGCTGCCATTGGTTATATCGTTCAGGACCAGTCACAGCCGGTGAGCTGGCGAGTTCAGGTGCCAGCCAACACTTCGGCCGGAGCTTATACCGGTACAGTCACGATGTGGAATGACTCGAACAATGATGGGCTTATTAACCCTGGAGAGGCTTTCGACACTGCGCCTGTAACGCTGACTGTAAATTTGAAGAGAGTGATCGAAGTAATGAGTAAGCCACTAAATATGCCGCTTACAACCGAAAACAGTTCTGTGAATGCCTCTTTCGAAGTTCGCAATCGCGGAAACATCTCACTGGACAGTCTGCGTGGCCTTACTGCAGCTATCACAACTCTTTCTGGCGAATCAATTCCGGCTGCCTCAATAACACTGGCTATTCCTGCTGGCTCCGTGCCTGCGGGCGGGTCGGTTCTGGTAACGGCAACCGTGGTGGTAGGGCCACAGCTTCCTGGTAATTATCGCGGCACAATGAGGATTTATGATGATTACCTGCTGCCATCCGGTTCATACACCACCGAAGAATCTGACGCATTTGAGCTTCGCCTGACCATTGGTCGAAAAAGTTTTACTGTCACTTCTCCGGTTAACTTTCCCGCTGCAAACCCTGGGCAAACAGTTAACAGCACTCCGGTGACCGTAATTACCAATACATCGGGTCTGCCACTGTCAAAATTGAGATGGAAAGCTGCTGATCTAGTTTCTGGTACTAACAGCATTGCTTCAGCCAGTATCAGTTTTCTGCCGGCTCCTCCAGTAAGTGTCGCTGTAAGCGGTTTCACCAACTTTTCTGCTACAGTTCAGGTTCAGCCTCATATCCCTTCGACTCATGTTCCTCCGGGCCTTTACACAGGGACCCAATTAATATGGGAAGACGACAATGGTGATGGTCTAATGCACCCGACAGGTGAAGCTTCTGCGACCTTTCTGCTCAGACTTACGGTGAATTCAGTCTCCGCTCTCGATGTTGAAACTGATCCGGTTGAACTCGGTGATGTCGTTCAAGGTGCCGGTTCAGCCAAAGTTCCAGTTACGGTGAAAAATACCGGCAACGTTGCTTTGAATACTTTTACCTGGTTGTTTACAAATCTAACGAACGGGATAGATTTTCTTCCCGGCTCGAGCCTTTTAAAAACTGACCCAATGCCAGCCTCTCTGTTGCCAGGACAAACGACGACATTTGATGTCTGGCTGGATCCTATTCCTGATTCTCAGCCGATTGGGCCGTATGAGTCTGATTTTTTGAACCGAAGTAGACTGGCTGCGTCGGGTTTTTCTGAAGATTTCGTGACGTTCAGGTGTAATGTTCTTCCCGGTGGGCCGCCACCGGCGCAGATTGCAAAGCACAGCATTTATCAGGAGGTCGACCCGGCTTTGTTCACGGCGCCGGTGCCGCCGCAGACTGACCTGTATTTTCTTTCGGCCTGGGTCTGCCCCGGCAGTGGCAGCGCTGACCTGGCTTTTATACAGTATGATGCGGCGGGAACGGCCCTGGCTACGATTTCGGCGACCATCAAGGCCGATGGTACACTTTCGGTCTCTGACCAACCTTCATTCAAGGCTGTTTACAGCGGCATCTGCGACACGGAACCGATCGAGCTTACCCTTCCTGATTCGAGTATCGAAAGCAGCAGATACTTCAGGGTGTTCTTCGCTTTCAGGCTTGTCGAAGATGTTCCTGATATTGGCGCTGATTCTCTGAAAATCATTTTGCACAATTCAAGCCCTGTGGCAGGTCGGGCGGTCTGGTTCGATGGTATCAAGCTCGAAAGGGCATTTGAAGGCCAGACACGGCCGACGACCTGGCATGCAGGTGCTACGCTGTTTTCGCCGAGGAAAGAGCATTCTCTGAACGGCGACCATCAGTATTATGAATGGTAATTTCAGGCCAATCAGCAGTTTTTCGGCCCCTTTTTTCGAGGTATCACGAAAAGATTCTCTAAATATGCCCTGATTCATGTTAGAATTAGGCAGATATGAAAAAATGGGTATTGTACGTTGGGTTGGTCGTGGTCTTGTCATGCCTGCTGGTTTCGACCGGTTGGGCGAATATGCGTTCGACGCGAATGCGACAGGGCTTCGACCAGAAAATAACAGAACTGATGATTCTGGCGCATCAGGCACGCAATGCGGGCGATATGGCCAATGCCGAACTTTTCTGGATGCATGCCCGCGAGCTTCGGCCGTCTTTGCCCAGGCCGGCCTGGCTCGACCAGAAACCTGAACCAGTGGCCGAAAAGCCGGCTGTCTCAGAAGACGAACTTCTTGCCAGGATCGCTTTACTCCCATACCCGCAGGCAAAAATTCTGCTGGAAGAAAGACTGTCGCATGACCCGGCCAATGCCAAAGTCAGGCAGTTGTATCTTGAGCTGGCGAAGAAAAGCGGCGACCATACCGAAGTGACAAGGCACAGCAGCCTTCTCTCCCAAAACAGTAAAAAGGGTTGGAGGTCGTGGCTCTGGTATTTTGCTGCACTGGTGATTCTTATTCTGATCGTCTGGCAGGCGCGCGCGTTATACCGCGATTTTGCCGGGTAGCTTGCGTCAGATTTCGGTCTGACTTCTTTTTCTGTTAAAATTGTACAGGACACCCACGCGGGTAGAACAGGCAGGGTAGAGTATGAAAAAATCAGACCAGAATGTATTTTTGAGATTGATAAAAAGCTGGCAGTTTTTGCTGCCGGTTCTTCTCTTCACTTTTTCTGCCAACGCTTTCGCCCTGCAGCAGTTGGAAAACACAAGTTTCTCCACAGATCCAACCGTTGAATGGACTTTAGATAACAATGTTTTCAGTGGCCGAAATCTGACAAACCTTGACTGGCAAGGTTCTACCAGAGTGCGGCTTCGGTATAGCCGCGGAGGCGGCGGGGCCAGGCGCGCAGAC